>JAJDCT010000242.1 GCA_029260695.1 Phycisphaeraceae bacterium | reverse complement strand
GGCCCTGAAAAACCACGCCGGCGTGCAGATCATCGGGACCGTCCCCGACGTCCGCCCGTACCTCGAATCGGCAGCCGCCGTCGTCGCGCCCCTGCAAGTCGCGCGCGGCGTGCAGAACAAAGTTCTCGAAGCCATGGCCTGCCAACGCGCCGTCGTCTGCTCACCTCAGGCCGCCAACGGCATACGCGCACTGCCCGGCAGACACCTGCTGGTCGGCGAGTCGCCTAAAGAGTTTGCTCGCTACGTCCTGGCGCTGATGCGCAACGATGACTACCGTCAGCAAGTCGCCGCCGCCGCAAGACGCTGTGTCCAGCGCCGATACAACTGGCCCCAGGCGCTCGGGCCGATGATCGAATTGCTAGGCGGCGGCGTAAGGCCTCAGCAAGGCTCGGTCACGCCGCCGCTTGCCGACGCAGCGTAAACACACCCGTCGCCTTCGCCAGGCCATTGAGCCTATCCAACTGCCCGCCGATCGTCGCCCAGCCGTCGAACGATCGCAGGACTTTTTCAAGCCTCGCTTCGGCCGATCTCAGCCCGGTATAAGTCCGCACCCGCCCCGTCATATTCAATGGCATCCTCGGCATATCCGGGTCGAACTCCCAGGGGTGGAAGTACAACACACCCGGCCGACCCTGCGCCTCCGCCTGAGACAGCCCACGCATCATCAGCGACTTTGGCAGCAGCCGAAAATATCCGCCACCCGCGACGGGCAGGTTCCTATCCATCACACGCCAGGTCAACGGCGGGACCTCCAGAATACACGCGCCGCCTTCAACACCCTGCAAGAAGTACGGGCGGTCCGGTGCATCCGGCACACCGTACGCCGGGTGGCTCACCGGGTACACAGAGGCGTCGTACTCGAACCCCGCCTCCGCCAGCACCTCCACGGCCCACGCCGTCTCACGCGTGAGCGACCAGGACGGCGAACGAAAGCCCCGCACCGCCTGACCGGTCTGATCTTCCAGCAGGCGCTTGCTGTCGGTCACGTCTTTGCGCATCGTGTCCGGTGTCAACCGGTGCAGCCGATCGTGCATCGACCCGTGCGACGCGACTTCGTGGCCTAAGTCCACGCAACGCCGTGCCAGGTCCGGGTGCCGCTCCGCAACACACCCCAGAAAAAAAAACGTCGCCCTGCAGCCCGTCCGGTCGAACAGCTCCAGCAACAGGTCCATGTTCCGCCTCACACGCGGCGGCCAATCCCCCCAACCCGACCGGTCGATGGCCCCATGCGCCGCCTCGATATGGAAGTACTCCTCCACATCAATACTCACACACCGGATCGGCGGGTCCACCGCAGACGCCCCCGATGTCCGGGGAGAATCACGGTGGGTAGTGGGCAGGGCCGCCTGTGAAGCCTGGCTTGGGTTGGATAGGGGCCGGTTTGTCATCTGGGTCGCTGTGTGCCTGGGGTTTATTGATTAGATCGACCAGCCAGGCGGCCGGGGTGTTGTTTTTCACCTCAGCCTTGCATGACGGCCCGTAAATGGGCAAGATGCCCCGATGCTGAACTACATTTGGGCCGGTCTGATTATCATTGGCGTATTCTTCGCTCTCTGGCAGGACGGAGGGGATTTCAGACACGATAGGTACCGCAACGGCGAAGCGATTGCCGTTGAGATCATGGGACTCCCGCCCGGTTACCTGGACCAGGAGCCAACCGGCAGAATCGATGTGCAAGTCAACATCACCCCCACGACCTATCTAGAATTCTTTGACCCGATCGACAATCATAAAAAGGCGCTCGATCCGGAAGAAGCCAAGGACTTGCGTGACCAGATCGAAACGTACCTGGCCGAACCGATAGACGCTCAATTCGTGACGACGGACAGCGGTCGGGAATTACACATCGCCTTCGGTGAGCTTGCCCCGTACCCGTTGGACGTGATCTTCGACGCCAAGAAAGACGATTACGGTCGATTACCGTCGGACATCATGGATATCGTTTCGGATTCCGATGAGCCGACCCATGCAACGGCCCGCATCAAATTAGGCCATGTGGGGTTTGTGACTGTGAAGACCGTCACAGCGGCAATGTTTAAGAAGGCAGAGGCCGCGATCGCCCTGGCGATCTCATTAGTGGGTGTGATCGCCTTGTGGATGGGTTTGATGAAGATCGCCGAGGACGCGAAGCTGATAGACGTGTTCGTGAAGCTGGTGCGTCCGGTCCTCGGGCCGCTGTTCCCGCAGATCCCCAAAGACCACCCCGCGCTGGGCCTGATCGCTATCAATCTTGCCGCCAACATGCTCGCCTTGGGCAACGCCGCGACCCCCCTTGGGATCAAGGCCATGGAGTCGCTTCAGGAACTCAATAAAGAAAAAGACACCGCGACCGACAGCATGGTCATGTTGTTAGCAATGAACACCGCCAGTGTCCAGCTCCTGCCACCGGTCACACTCATCGCGATCATGGGCCTGGCAGCGACGGAGCTCTTCCTGCCGATCTTCCTGGTCACCCTCATTTCACTGGCCGTCGCGATCACCTCCGCTAAATTGCTCGGACGGATGCGGATGTTTAAAAAGACCGACCCCATGCGGCCGAACAACCCCAACGCCCAGAAGGGAGGTGCGGCATGATGGAGCAGATCCGCATCTACCAGGACTACGTCGCCGCTGTCGTTATCCCCCTGATCATTATCGCCATCCCGCTCTACGGCATGATCAAACGCGTGCCCGTCTACGAGTCATTCGTGGAGGGCGCCAAAGAAGGCTTCAAGATCGGGGTCATGATTATGCCTTACATCGTTGCGATCTTCGTTGCGATCGGCGTATTCCGTGCCTCTGGCGCGATGGAAAAAATGGAAGACTTCACACGGCCGGTGCTGACATACATCGGCTTCCCACCCGAGGTCTTGCCCATGGCGATCATCCGGCCGTTGACCGGCGGCGGCTCCAGCGGTGTGGTCGCCGAACTTGCCGAGGAGCACGGCACCGACTCCATGATTACACGCATGGCCGCCACCATGTTCGGCTCCACCGAAACAACCTTCTACGTCCTCGCCGTCTACTTCGGCGCGGTGAATGTGAAGAAAACCCGCCACGCACTCCCCGCCGGCCTGATCGCTGATGTCCTCGCGATCTTCCTCAGTGTGTACATCATCCGTTTGATGTTCCCATGACCAGGCCCAGACTTATCCCCACCGCAGGCCCGCCCCTATGAATCCCACGCACCGCCCAGTCCGTTACGCCTTACACCGTAGTTTCACGGCATGGCTGCTGATCGCTTCCGTGTCCTGCCTGCTCCCCGCCTGCTCCTGGGGACACGGCGCCGACCGCACCGCACAGCCGGACCTCGCACAGAAAGTCGACACCGTCCTGCACCGCCTCGACAGCGAGGGCGCGATCGTCTCCGCACGGTTCCTGGAAGTCCCCTCCGGCCGAGTCATCTTCGAAACCGCTAACAACGACTACCCCTTCAAGCCCGCCAGCAACATGAAACTGCTCATCAGCGCCACAGGCCTGGACCACTTCGGCGCAGACCACACCTTCAAAACCTACCTCGCCATCGACGGCGAAGACCTCTGGATCATCGGCACCGGCGACCCCGCGACCGGTGACCCCGTCATCGCTAAAAACCACGGCGGCTCCACCACCACCATCCTCGATAACTGGGCGGAAGCACTCAAGGACCGCGGCGTTACCGAAATCAAGGGCGACCTGGTCTACGACGACCGCGCACTGGATGAGTTCCACCTCCACGCCACATGGGGGCTCGACGACCTGCACCACTGGTACGCCGCCCCCGTCTCCGCCCTGGCGTTCAACGACAACTGCGTCGACATCACCGCCACCCCCGGCGAAGAGGGCAGCCCCGCCAACTACACCGTCATGCCCCCGGTCGAAAATATCACCGTCATCAACAACACCATCTCCGGCGGAGACGAACACGCCCCCGCCATCGTCAGGCTCCCCGGCGGAAATATCTACGAGATCTCCGGCCCGATCACCAAAGAAACCAACCTCAAGAGTAAGCCCGTTGTTGACCCCGGCGCATTCTTCGCAGACGCACTCAAGACGAACCTCAAATCACACGGCATCGAGGTCCTCGGCTCCATCCGCCGCGCCGACAGCCACCTCGACGGGCAACTGATCCCATCCAATGAAAAAACCGTCGCCGTCCACGAAACAAAGATCGAAGACATCCTCGCGAGGATCAACAAGCCAAGCCAGAACCTCTTCGCCGAGATGCTCTGCAAAGCTACCGGTCGGGATTACCAACTCCAGCACGGCACCGACGAGCCCGGCTCCTGGCTCAACGGCAAGGCGGCGATCGAAGATTTCCTCGAAAAAGCAAACATCAATACCCACCCCCTGGTCGTCGCCGACGGCTCGGGGCTCAGCCACAACAACCGCGTCACCACCAACATGATCTCCTCGCTGCTGCTTCACATGCACAACCACCCCGACGCCGACATCTTCTTTAACAGCCTCACCATCGGCGGGGTCGACGGTACGATCCGACGGCGCTTCACCAATGTCCCCGGCCGGGTCCGCGGCAAGACCGGCTACATCTCCGGCGTCCGTGCACTCTCCGGCTACATCGAAACCGACGCCGGACCAACCGTCATCTTCTCCATCCTCTACAACGGGTTTTCGGGCAGCAAAACCCCCTACGAAAAACTACAGGACGAAGCCGTCATGCTCATCATGCAACAATACCAACCGACCCAAACCGATTAACACACCGCACCTGTTTTAGTTTGACGTGCACCTCTTCACGAAGCGCCGCGACTTGCCGCACCAGATCCCCACCGGCCCGTTAATCAAACCAACCCCACTCAACCAAATCAAACCCACCCTCGGCCGTGAGCTCATACCCCGCATTCAACGGCAGCGGCGCAAAATTCGGCCCGTGCCCGACCGGGATCTTGTACCCCACCGGGAACCCGTACTTCTTGCCCCGGCTCGCAAATATCTCCGTCAGCGCATCGATCTCACCGACCTCCGGACGCAGCGGGATCGTTTCCTGCTTGTCTTTGTGCTTCAGCGCCTCGCGGATATGATCCGGCGCCGGCTTGTGCTTCAGGACGTTGGCAACGCTGTCGTCGCAGGCACAGAACTCGCCCAGGATGATCCCCGCGATCCCGTCAAGCCCACCGGCCTGCTCGATCTGGTTGAGCATCGAGTCGATCCGGTAGTACCCCTCACTTAGATCTTCAAAAAACAAAAACTTCCCAGCCATATCCCTCGGCTGATACGGCGTCCCCACCAGGTAATTCCACACCGCCAGATTCCCCCCAACCAATGTGCCGGTGGTAGCCGCACCCGGTGGGGGGGTGAGGAATCCCATCTTGCTTTTGTGCCACGGCATGTCGATGCGCTTCTTGCTGACCAGATCAAGCGTGGCTTGGAAATGAGCTTCGCTGATGTCGTAGAAGTCGCTGGCGGGCATCGAGGCGTGCAGCGTGTCCCATCCCCAGCGCGTGTGGACGTAGTGATGCAACGCCGTCACATCCGAGTACCCCGCGAGCAGCTTCTTGGCCGGCTTGCCGTGTCGGGCGGTCAACTCATCTAAAATCGGCAACAGCCTCGGTGCGCCCGACCCGCCTCGAGCAGACCACAGCACCTCGATCTCCGGAGCCTGTGCGTATTCAAACAGCGACTCGGCACGCGTCTTGTCGTCCCCGGCAAACCAATAATGCTGCTCGGTACACTGCGGATGCACACGCACCTCGAACCCGGCATCGGTCAGCCGGTCTACGCCAAGCGCAAGTTCCACCTGCGGGGTTACGGAACAGGGCGTGATGATTCCGATCACGGGGAGTTTGGTCATGGTTGATTCTTGCCTACGGGGTCTACTGGCGGGTTGATTGGGGATATCTTACGCGCCGAGACGAGGGTTTGCCGACGGCTATTGGGGGCGTACCATAATGACGATACGGTCTATTCAAGGAGCCCCGCCGCGTGCCGAACAAACCAAGCATCAAACTCGGCCTGATCCAACACGCCGCCCCGGTGGGCGCGACCCGTGAGCAGAACCTCGCCAAGGCGGTCGCCATGATCCGTGACGCCGCCAGCCAGGGTGCCCAACTGATCGCCACCCAGGAGCTCTTCACCGCCAGCTACTTCCCGCAGGTGCAAGACGAATCCCGTTTCGACCTGGCCGAAGAGATCCCCGGGCCGACCAGCACAACACTCTGTGCGTTGGCGAAAGAATTGGGCGTCGAGATCACCGCCAGCCTCTTCGAGAAGCGCGCCCCGGGTGTCTACCACAACACCTCCCTTATGATCGGCCACACCGGCCAGATCGTCGGCCAATACCGCAAGATGCACATCCCCGACGACCCACGCTTCTACGAGAAGTATTACTTCACCCCAGGCGATGCCCCCGCCCCCGCACCCGGACTCGCCCCCGCCACCGCAAGTCATCAAGTAAACACCCGACCCAACGCCGAGCCTAAGCGCAGCGAAGACTCGGCTACCCGCGCACAACCCCACGGCTTCGCTGTCCAGCACATGCGCCACGCCACCACAGGCATGCTCGTCTGCTGGGACCAGTGGTTCCCCGAGGCCGCTCGCCTTACCGCGATGCGCGGCGCGGAAATACTCTTCTACCCCACCGCCATCGGATGGCACAAGGAAGAAGCCGACGACGAAAACCAGCGCCAGCGCGAGTCCTGGCAGATCATCCAACGCTCGCACGCTATCGCCAACGGCGTGTTCGTCGCCGCGATCAACCGCGTCGGCACCGAAGACGACCTCACCTTCTGGGGCAGCTCCTTCGTCGTCGACCCAGGCGGACAGGTTATCGCACAGGCATCGGCTGACAAGGAGGAAGTCCTGATCGCCGAGTGTGACCTGTCGCTGATCGAGCAGACCCGGCGCGGCTGGCCCTTCCTACGTGACCGGCGCGTCGACGCCTACACCGGCCTCCTGCAGCGCATGATCGACAGGGACTGATTACGCGCACCACCTAGGCTTATCGTTTAGCAACCAACCTTACGCGCACTACCCAGGCTTGCCGTTTAGCGGCGGATCAAAGATCCACGCGTCGTACAACGGGCAAATCCTCCCGAACGTTGAACTATCACATGAAGCGCCGCGACTTGTCGCGTCTTCCCGGATTTGCACCCGACACTCGACTATAAACAGTGAAATATCCTAAGCAATCAAGCCCACCGCCCATTCACCCGATCTTAGACCTATAACACGACCCCACACAGACGACCCCATGCCAGCCGAACCCAACAACCCGTCCGAGGAATCCGGGCTCTTTATCGAGTTCCCGACGACCGCCGAGTTGGGCTACCGCATGCCCGCGGAGTGGGAGCCGCACGAGTGCATCTGGCTGACCACGCCGCACAACACCGACACCTGGCCGGGCTGTCTCGATAAAGCTCAAGCGCAGTACGACAAGTGGATGCAGGAGATGAGCCGCTTCGTCAAGGTCCAGACCACCCAGGCCCTCGGCATCAAAACCAACGACTCGTGGATACGGGACTACGGCCCGATCTTCGTCGTCGACGACCGCGGCGGACTGGGATGCCACAGCTTCCGCTTCAACGCATGGGGAAGAAAGTACGACCCTTGGGACAAAGACAACTCCGTCCCCCACAAGATCGCGGCGCACCTCAAGACAGCGCTCTGGCGTCACGACATGGTCCTCGAAGGCGGGTCCATCGGTGTCAACGGCAAGGGCACGCTCCTGACCACCGAGTCATGCCTCCTGCACGACAACCGAAACCCCGCCCTCACACGCAACCAGATCGAAAAGCAACTCCACGCGACCCTCGGCACCACACACGTCATCTGGATGGCGGGCGGACTGGAAGGCGACGACACCGACGGCCACATGGACGACATCGCTCGTTTCGTCACCTCCGACACCATCCTCGCCGTCCGCGCCCCGCAAGGACACCCCGACCACGAAATACTCGAGAAAGACTGGGAAATACTCACAAACGCGAGCGACCAGGACGGCCAACCCCTGAACATCGTCCCGCTTCCCGTACCCGACCCGATCACCTACGACTTCCCACAAAACACACAGATACAACGCGGCACCTACCACCTCCCGGCGAGCTACGCCAACTTCCTGATTTCTAACGGCGCCGTCTTCGTCCCCGTCTTCGGTCAACGCGCAGACGATGAAGCACTAAAAATCATCGACCATGCCACCCCCGGCATGACCGTCATCCCCGTCCGCGCCGAATGGATCGTCGTCGGCAGGGGGGCACTGCACTGCCTAAGCCAGCAGCAGCCCGCGGTGGATTCTGATTAACCACAGAGTCACAGAGGCACTGAGAAGACGATAGAAAACAGTGATAAACGCAGATGAACGCTGATTAGAATCATGGCGATGAATCGCCAGGCAAGAATGTTTGCATCTTCATCCGCGTTTATCAGCGTTCATCCCTGTTCCTCTTCTTGATCTCTCTGTGCCTCTGTGCCTCTGTGTCTCTGTGGTTAATCTTGATCTGGCTTGTATCCCGGGTTCACCCACTCGATCAGCGTCGCCCAGTTATCACTTGCCGCGTCTTCCAGGTAGTCCTGGATCAACCCACGGACCACGAACCCGTTCTTGAGTTGGAAGCTCAATGTCCCGTCAAAAAATTCGTCTGCGACGACCTTGTCGACGTACTGTTGCGGTGTCAGCGCGTGTTTATGATCTGCGTATCCTGGTATCAGCCCGCCGCCGACGATGCCCTTGCGGTTGCAGCGCACCGCCAAATCCTGCCGGGCCCGATACAACAGCCGGCCGATGCCCCGCCCCCGCATATCCGGGTGGACGCTGATGTCCGCGCCGTAGTAGTAATCGCCATCGGGGTCGTGCTTGGTGAAGTAGAGCCCCGCGCAGACTTCAAGGAAAGTGTGTTTGGGGTTTTCAAGATCGAAGTCGGTGAAAAACCCCGAGCCCTGCCCGACGATCCTGTCACCATCCAACGCGACAAACTGCCCCTCGGGAAACACCATGTACTGAATCTCAAAATGCTCGACCCGCATCAACTCGCTGCTCCCAAGCGTCGGGTAGCAGTCGCGCTGCAGCTGTTCGAGCCCCGCGAAGTCTTCCGGGCACATCGTCCGGATCGTGATAGGGTGGGGCGGTGGGGGGGTGCCGGGCATCGGTCATCCCGCCTTAACATGCTCGGCGTCAGCCACCGCTATAGACTCGCCCAGGGCCGCCATCGCCTCATGCAGTTGCTCATCCGTGATCGTCAGCGGCGCCAGCGTGCGGACACAGCTTGAATACAGCCCCGCCCGGATCATGATCAGCCCGCGCTGGAACCCTTCCTCCACCACACGCGCAGGGGCGGTCTTGTTCGGCTCCTTGGTCGCACGGTCATTCACAAACTCGATCGCGCACATCGCCCCGGTCCCGCGCACATCGCCGACGACGCCGTATTTCTCTTTCCACGTCTGGAAGTAGTCCATCGTGATCGTGCCGATCTCGTCGGCCCGCTTAGCCAGGTCGTGCTCGAGCATAAAGTCGATCGACGCGATCGCCGAGGCACACGCCACCGGGTTCCCCCCGTAGGTCGAACCCAGCCCGCCGAGGTGTGGCGCGTCCATGATCTCGGCCTTGCCCGTCACCGCGGCGATCGGCATCCCGCTTCCGATCGACTTAGCGGTCAACAGCAGGTCCGGCTCGACCCCGCTGTGCTCGATAGCAAACATATTGCCCGTCCTGCAGAACCCCGATTGCACCTCGTCTGCGGCAAACAGAATCCCATGCTCGGCACACAGCGCCCGGAGTCTGCGCAGGTACTCATCGGGGGCCTTGATAAACCCGCCCTCACCCTGCACCGGCTCGATGATCACCGCCGCGACCGAGGTTGGATCGACCTGCGCCACCAGCGCCTTCTTAAACTGACCGATCGAGTAGTCAACATAGTCCCCGTCGCTCATCCCCGCCGGCTTCTCCCGGTACGCATAAGGAAAAGGCACACGGTACACCTCCGGGGCGAACGGCCCGAACCCGCGCTTATAAAGATCGTACTTGCTGGTCATCGTCATCCCCAGCAGCGACCGCCCGTGGAACGCGCCCTCGAACACGATGATCGCCTGCCGACCCGTCGCGTACCGCGCGATCTTCACCGCGTTCTCGCCCGCCTCGACACCGGTGTTGCATAGCAGCGTCTTGGTCTCGCCCTTGATCGGCGCAAGCTCGTTGAGCTTCTCGCACAACTCGACGTAGGGCTCATACGTCCCGACGATCGCGCAGAGGTGCAGGAGTTTGTCCGCCTGTTTGTGGATCGCGGCCGTCACGGTTTCCGGGCAGTGTCCGCAGTTCAGCGCGCCGATCCCGGCGTTCAGATCGATGAACGTATTCCCGTCTACATCCGTCACCGCCGCGCCCCGCGCTGTCTCCGCCACGATCGGGCAGGACCGGTACAGCCCGCGGACCACCGACGCGTCCCTGCGGGCCAGGACCGCCTTGGCCTTGGGCCCGGGCAGTTCGGTTTGGATGTCGATCGTCTTGGTTGGCGTCTGCGTCATGGGGTAAGCACCTCTAGGTACTTACGGTATCGGCTCGCCGGGCTCCGGGCGTAAATCCGGGGGTGAATCGCTGGTACTCATTCTCGGACGGCAGCCCCCACACCGCCCACATCTCACGGGTCGCCGGCGACATCACACAGGCCCCGGACGATTCCACATCGTAACCCTCGACCGGCGTCTGGCAGACCGAGAACCCGTCTCCCTGCTTCAGCCGGGTCAGCTCGACGAGGGTGTCCACGTTTATTTTTTTCGAGTGATCGCCGAGGAACGCGCGGGCCTGCTCCAGCCGGGTGACCGTGCTTTCGTAGGCCGGTGCGGTGCGCGACCGTTCCAGGCTGACCAACGCCGGCTCGACACAGTGGTTGGTGTGCGCGATCGTGGTTTCCAACGGCGTCACCGAACGCAAGCTCGGCACCGCCTCGACGTTGTACCCCTGGCCGTCGGGACCCATCACCAGGTAGTTGTGCGCTCCCGCCAGGTCCGCCGTCTCAAGCACCTCCATCGCCGCATCCAGATCCGTCTGCGCAAGCATCTTCCTCACTACGAAAGGCCAGGTCACACCCTTCTTCCCTTCGCTCGTGTATAGGTTGTTGATCCCCACCGCGATCCCCGCCTCATTCAACCCAATCATCCCCACGCAGCCGTTCAGCGTGAACGTCACCAAATCGGGCCCGATCTTCGGATGGACCTCCAGCATGACGACATACGGCGTCGCGGTCGTGTGCATGTCCCAGGTCTGCGCCAGATACCCGTGCCCCTCGTGAGATTCACCCGGCGCAGTCATCACCGCGGTGCAACCTCCGGGGTCGTCGACCACGTGCTGGTGTAGAACATCCACAAAGTCGGTAAACCCATTCATGATCAACAACTCGACCATCGGCACGCCCGCGCCGTCGGCGATCCCCTCCAACTCCGCACACAACGCCTCGTCGAACCGGTGGTGGTACGGCATACAGCGCTCCGCCAGGTCGATGATCACGTGGTGGTGGACCCCCGCCCGGGCCCAGTCATCTGTCGCGCAGAGCCTCAGCCTTTCTTCGGTCAGGGCACCGATCTGCGCGGCATAGGCCTGCCCGTGTTGATGGCCGATGTTGTACGGGTCGCCGTTGACGGAAAGTGCACGGATCGCTGGCACGACAAGCTCCTTACGAATCAAAGGACATGCAGCACCACTATACCAACACCGGCCCCAAAGCGCACAACGATCGCGCGAAGGGTTCTCTTTTTTTATTGATCTCATAGGAAGCGCCGCGACTTGTCGCGCCCGCCAACCTCAAACCGCCACGTCTGCCCGGGAAAAAACGCTAATGCGTCAGCGCATACGCCAGGATATTAACATTCAGCTTCCGCGCACTCTTAACCTCGTTGCCCCCGCAGCAGCAGCAGTTGGGCCCCGCATTGGCCGTGTCGTTCAGCCCGTCAGGCGACCAGATCATCACGACCCGACCATCGATCTCCAGCGCCTCCAGGTGCGGCAGCTTCGGCCCGCCAGACTTGTATCGCGACTGCACGATGTCATAAACACTATGAAAGACAGGGTGGTCCGCG
>JAJDCT010000241.1 GCA_029260695.1 Phycisphaeraceae bacterium | reverse complement strand
GCCCCGGCACCGGTACGACAGCGCCGACCCGGTTTGTCATGCAGGCGTCTCGCCCGCCGGATCGTCGGGATTTAATCTAACAGTCACGATGGAGTCCGTCATGAAACCGAGAACCCTTACGCTGCCGATGCTGCTTATCCTGACCGTCGGGGTGTTCACCGGCGTGGCCCTCGCCCAAGAAGGTGAAGCACAGCCCACGAGCGCCGCCGCGACCCAGCCCGAGGTCGTCAATGAAGCGGCAGGCGCTGCAGCTACTCAGCCAGCAGCGACCGACGAGGCCGCCGCTGAACAGGCGATGAACGACCTGCTGGGCTCACGTCAAGCCGCACCGGTCATCGAGCCCGTGTCCGAACCCCGCGTTGAGTACCCGGGGCTGGGTGCCGGCGCTTCGGCGGCTAGCGTGGATATCGACCCCGCTGTCTTAGGGATCGCGCCCGGCGAAGACCCGCCACCGTTACGGCGCGAGGGCGAGTTCATCGTCAACCGTCGCGGCCGACTGATCCGCTCGACTGAAGGCGGGCACCTCCTGTTCGTCTTCGAGTCCGACACACTAAACACCCCCGAGCTGCCGATGGTCCTGCAGGCCTGCCAACTCCTTGAAGCGATGGAGGAAACGGTACAACGCCGAGGTGACACTGCCGTCTTCATCCTCTCCGGCCAGATCCATTCCTACCGCGGCGCTAACTACCTGCTCCCAACCATGATGAAAATCGCGGTCGATAAAAGCAACCTAACCAACTGACGCAGCCATCGGTGCAGCCAATCCGCCTGAAGGTATAGAGTATCGCGCCCCGGCCCATAGCACGCTTGCGGTTTAGCCAGCGATCAAAGATCGCCGTGTCTCCTCACCTCTACAAGTACGGCCGACTTCTACAACCCCGCCACCGGTATCAGTTCCCCGTCGTGCTTCATCAGAGCATCCATCTGCGTTTTGCCATCTAAGACACGGATCGTCAGGTCGTAGCTTCTTTTCTCCCCCGGCCCAAGCGTGGTCACTGCCAATTTGCTGGGGTCGTTGTCCTTGCCTAACAGAGAACCATGGAATGGTTCTAGCGCAGTGACGTACCTGCCCGACGGGCTGAAACTCTGCCAGTTATCGAACCGGGGCAGTTGCTTCTTAGCGTACACCAGCTCCAGCCCGAGTTGACGCTTGGCGTTGACCAGACCGACATGGGCCAGCCCATGGTTGTCGGTGGGGGGATCGACAAAAACATTGTCTTCACCCGACCCGGCGTGCTTGGGATTAGACGCGGGGACGAGTTTGAACCCGTTGATCCGCTCCGTAGACATCGGTTTCCCGGTGAACGGCAACGCCGCAGCCTTGCCGCGATAGACGAGCTTTGCGCCCTCATCCAGAAACGGGTACCCCAGGTTGACGTGGTACAGCCAATTATGCGCTACCGTGGTATCCCCGACGTTAGTGACCTCGTCGTGTATGTGGATCTCAGGCACACCCAGCTTGCAACGGATCGTCCGTCTAACCTCGAACACGGGCACAGACACATCGCAGACCCGAGTGACCAGCGATAGCGACATCTCATCTCGCCCCGCAACTTGGTCCGGGTTCTCCATCCCGACCAACTCGGCAGGGGTATTGGAATACCTCCCGTGCAAAGGCATCTCTTTGCCGTCCTCAACCCTGGCTCTCCCGATCGTCTCCGGCCCGCAGGTTGTCACCAGCCCGCCTGCCCAGGCATGCAACCAATCATCTCCTTGCTGTTCCTCCTTGCTTGCAGCTCTAAGCCCATTGGGGGTCAGGTACGCCAGGTTCGTGTCCTTGTACGCCGCATCCACGATGTCCCCGCCGCGACCTATCGCCACCGTGAAGCGTAGCCCCGCCCCCGTGTCCACCCACGCCACCGGGCACCCCAGGTTCCCCGGCCTGCCGCCCGCTTGGGGATGGTCCAACGTCCCCGTACGGATCCCGCCGAGCTGTAGCGGGTTCTCGTATTGTTTAATTTCGGTTTTGGTTTGAGCCATAACCTAGACTATAAACGATGAGCCACAGGGGGACATGGAGCCAATCCAATGCCGATCTACGAATACGAGTGCGACAAATGCGATCACGTCACAGAAGATCTGCGCCAGGTGGCACAGGCGGATGAGCCTTTGGCCTGTGAGGCGTGTGGCAACAAGAAGACGCAACGCCGACAGAGCGAGTTCGCCGCCGGCACGTCACAGGAGAGTGGCGGGGGGCTACCACCGATGGGCGGGTGTGGGCGTTGCGGGGACCCCAACGGGCCGTGTGGGATGTGACGATGCGGATATTTCTGATAGCCCTCATGGGTTTGTTGGCCGGAGCGTGTTCAATGGGCGGTGATGGGAAGACGGTCATAGATATGGACGCAAACCGACCGGACTTCGATGCGCTCTGGGACTTCAGCGACCCGGCTGGCACGGAGGCGGCGTTCCGTGAGTTATTACCCCAGGCAAACGGGCCAGGTAACAAAGCCTATCGAGCAGAGTTGCTCTCGCAGATCGCCCGGACACAGGGCCTGCAGCAGGATTTCGCCGATGCTCAGACAACACTGGATGAAGCCGAGGCGTTGCTGGATCAGGATATGCACAAGGCCAAAGCCCGCATACTCCTTGAGCGGGGGCGTGTCATCAACTCCTCCGGCAAGCCATCGCAGTCGGCCCCATGGTTCGAGCAAGCATTGCACGAGGCGCAGACATCAGGGCTGGAATATCACGCGGTAGATGCGGCGCACATGCTGGGGGTCGTCACAAAAGGCCAGACGTCGATCACTTGGAACGAGAAAGCCCTGTCGCTAGCCGAATCTGCACAGGACCCGCGCGCCCGGGGCTGGGCCGAAGTGCTTTACAACAACCTGGGGTGGACGTACTTCGACCTGGGCCGGCATGAGGATTCGCTACGCATGTTCGAGGCGCAGCTTCCCATGCTCCAGGCTAAAGAAGACGCCAAGCGTATCGGCATCTGCCGGTGGTCGATCGCGAAGGTGTACCGGCACCTGGACCGCGAGAACGAAGCGTTAGCGATCCAGTTGGAGCTGCTCGATCTGCCAGAGCGTAAAAACAACCTCTCGGAAGGCTACACCCGCGAAGAGACCGGCGAGTGCCTGCTCCTCCTGGACCGGGCTGACGAGGCGGCTGCACACTTCGCCCGTGCGTGGGAGCTGATGCACGACGACCCATGGCTGTCGCGTGACCAGGCCGACCGTCTTGAGCGGATCAGGCGGCTGGGCGGGTCGGAGTGATGATTCCGGGTGTAGAAGGTTAAGCCGAAGGTGGGTAGCGCATACCAACAAATAACCCGACCAAACCCTGCGGGCATGACCGGGTTTGAGGGGAGTCTGGTAGGGATCAGTTCGCGGCGAGTTCGGCGGATAGTTCGCTGACGACCTTCTTTGCGTCACCGAAGATCATGCCGGTGTTTTCTTTGAAGTACAACTCGTTTTGGATACCTGCGAACCCGGGGTTCATCGAGCGCTTGATAACGAAAACGGTACGGGCCTTGTCGACGTCGAGGATCGGCATGCCGTAGATCGGACTGGCGGTGTCGTGCCGTGCCGCGGGGTTGGTCACGTCATTGGCGCCGATGACCAGTGCAACATCGCACTGCTCGAACTGCGGGTTGATCTGCTCGAGGTCCTGTAGCTGCTCGTAGGGGACATCCGCCTCGGCGAGCAGGACGTTCATGTGCCCTGGCATCCGCCCGGCAACGGGGTGGATCGCGTACTTCACATCAATCGACCGGCTCTCAAGCTGCTGGGAGAATTCCTTGACCGCGTGCTGGGCCTGCGCAACCGCCATCCCGTAGCCCGGGACGATGATGACCGTCCGGGCGGCATCAAGAATGATCGAAGCGTCTTCGATGCTGAACGCACGGGCCTCGCCCTCGGGCCCCTTACCCCCGCCGGCGACCGCGCCGCCGACCCCGCCGAACAACACGTTCATCAGCGACCGGTTCATCGCCTTACACATGATGTTGGTCAGGATGATCCCCGACGCCCCGACCAGGGCCCCGGTGATGATCAGTGCGGAGTTATTCAGGACGAACCCGGCCATAGCCGCAGCGATGCCGGAGTAACTATTCAAAAGCGCGATCACCACCGGCATGTCGGCCCCGCCGATCCCGATGACCAGCAGCACGCCCAGGATCAAGGACATCGCGGCGACCAGGATCAGGACATAACCGGCATCAGGCTTGGCGACCAACACGCCCGCCAACGCGATGGATCCCAGCAACAGCACCCCGATCAGCACCTTCTGCCCAGCAAACTGCACCGGGGCGTCCGGGATGAACTTGCTGCCCGCCAGCTTGGCATAAGCGACCAGCGAGCCGGTGAACGTCAGCCCACCGATCAGTGTTGCTAAGCCGGTGGCCAAAAGCACATCCCACCCGGCCGAAGACAGGATATCGACATGGGTAACCACGCCGTTGATCTCGATGGTCTGCCCGGTTTTGTTCAGGTAATCCCCGCAGGCAACCAGCAGCGACGCGATGCCACCGCAGCCGTTAAGCAGCGCGACCATCTCGGGCATCCCGGTCATAGGCACGCGCACCGCCAAGACAAGCCCGGCACCGCCACCGATCAGGATCGCGATCACGATCCAGACCAGGCTGACCGCCTCACCGCCACTGATCTGAAAGAACGTCGCCGCGATGGCCACGAGCATCCCCAGCGCAGAGACCAAGTTGCCACGCCTGGCTGTCGTAACCTTGGAGAGCATCTTTAGCCCCAGGTAGAACAACACCGCGGCGAAGAGATAAACCAGGCCCAGCCAGTCGGTCTTAGTCAGGGCGAGGGTCAGCGTGGATTGGGTCGCATTCATCATATTGAGCATTACTTGCTGTCCTTGCCCTTGAACATCTCAAGCATCCGGTTGGTCACGACGTATCCGCCGACCACGTTGAAGGTCGCGAAGACCACCGCCAAAAACCCCAGCACCACGCCGAACGCGAGGAACGTCTCGCTGAACGAGGCGAGCAGGGCACCGACGATCGTGATCCCCGAGATCGCGTTAGAGCCGGACATCAGCGGCGTGTGCAGGGTCGAAGGCACCTTGGTGATGACCTCAACGCCCAGCGCGATCGCCAGGATGAAGATAACCAGGTTGATGACAAATGGGTCCATGGGATTCTCGGGTATCGGGGTTCGGGTATCGGAAGACCAACCGTACTGATCTCTTATTTAGTGGCAAGGCCGCTGGTGAGGCCGTCCTGCTATCCAGCTTTTCCTCAGCCTTCTATCGCCTGCTTGACCATATCGTTGACCAGCAGGCCGTCATGCGTGATGACCGCGCCCTTTTGCAGCTCGTCGGTCAGGTCTATTTTGAGGTTGCCGTCGTCCAGCAATTCCTTCAGCAGGTTCAGGACGTTGTTGGCGTAGACACTTGAGGCATCACCGGGGACGAGCCCGGGGAGGTTCAGCGTGCCGATGAGCGTGACATCGTTGTCGGTGGTGATGACCTCGCCGGGGCGGGTCAGCTCGCAGTTGCCCCGGCCGGCGGTGCGGTCTGCGGCCATATCCACAAGGATCGCACCCTGCTTCATGTCCTTGACGACATCAGCGGGGACAAGCAGCGGGGGGGCCTTGCCGAACAGGGCGGCGGTGGTGATCACCACATCCGCGCCGGTAACGTGCTTGGCCATCAACTCCGCCTGCTGCTTGCGTTCTTCGTCGGTCTGTTCTTTGGCGTACCCCCCTGTCGCTGCGTCGTCCTGAGCCGCGGTAGGCAGCTCGACAAACCGCGCGCCCAGCGACAGGACCTGCTCCTTGGTCACCGCCCTGACGTCGTAGGCCTCGACGATGGCACCTAATCGCTTGGCGGTGGCGATGGCCTGTAACCCCGCGACGCCGACACCGATCACGAACACCTTGGCCGGGGCGATCGTGCCCGCCGCAGTAATCATCATCGGGAACATCTTGGGGCATTTGTCTGCCGCCAGAAGCACGGCCTTGTACCCGCCGATGTTCGCCTGGCTGGATAAGACGTCCATCGCCTGAGCCCGGCTGATCCGTGGGATGAACTCCAGCGAGATCGCCGTGACCCTGTGGTCGGCGAGTGTGCGGACCAGGCCCGTGTTCTGCAAAGGCGCAAGCATCCCAACCAGCATCGCCCCGGACTTCATCAAAGCCGACTGGGAATCCAACGGGGGGTTGACCACCGCGACCACGTCCGCCTCGGCCCAGATCGGCGGGGGGGCTTC
>JAJDCT010000240.1 GCA_029260695.1 Phycisphaeraceae bacterium | reverse complement strand
GCCCTGGACTTCTCACGCGCCTCATCCATCAGCTTATCGAACCCGACAACATCCACCGTCATCCCGCGCTCCTCCGCCATCACCTGTGTCAGGTCTAAGGGGAAGCCGTAGGTGTCGTAGAGCTTGAAGGCGTCAGCCGCAGATATCTCGGATGGGCCTGTATTTGATCTTGCTTTGGGACCAGTACGTGAACGCGAAACTGAAACAGTTCTTCGACCAGTTGATGACCCTGAACGAGATGGACCTGGGATTACACCAATTGCGAGTTCAGCGGCTTCATCGAAGAGTGCAATCCCCCGATCAATCGTCCGCCCAAAGCTCTCTTCTTCCTCACGAATAATCTCCGCCACATGAGCGGGGTCTTTCTGTAGCTCGGGGAACGCATCACCCATCAAGCTGACGACCGCATCGACGAGCTTGTAGAAGAACGGCTCTTGAACCCCCAACGTCTGCCGCCCGTGCCGCACCGCCCGCCTAAGGATCCGCCGCAACACATACCCGCGCCCTTCGTTGCTCGGCACAGCCCCGTCGGTCAGCGCAAACGTCAGACATCGGATATGGTCGGCCAGCACACGGTAAGCAATATCCGTGTGATCCTCCATCGTCCCGGCACCACCCCCGCCCCCGGTATACGGCTTCGCCCCGGTCACTTTCTGAATCGCATCAAACAACGGCGTAATCTCATCCGTGTCGTAGTTCGACAACTTGCCCTGCAACACGCGGACGATGCGCTCAAAGCCCATGCCGGTGTCGACGTGCTTGGCCGGCAGCGGGGAGAGCTTCTTGTCTGTGCTGCGGTTGTATTGGATAAAGACGAGGTTCCAGATCTCGACGACATCGTCCTGGGCATCCGCGTTGACGAGCTTGGCGCCGGACTTGTCGGGGGTGCGGTCGTAGTGCAGCTCGGAGCAGGGGCCACACGGGCCGGTGTCGCCCATCTCCCAGAAGTTGTCTTTCTTGTTCCCGGGGTGGACCTGGCTGGCGGGGAGGTGATTCAACCAGAGCTCGCGGGCCTCGTCGTCGGGCTCGAGGCCTTCGGCGGGGTCACCCTCGAAATAAGTCGCGTGCAGGCGGTCCTTCTCAATCCCCCAGACGTTGACCAGCAGGTCCCAGGCCCAGTCGATGGCTTGCTTCTTGAAGTAGTCGCCGAAGGACCAGTTCCCCAGCATCTCGAAGAAGGTGTGGTGGTAGGTGTCTTTGCCGACATCTTCCAGGTCGTTGTGCTTGCCGCCGGCCCGGATGCACTTCTGGGTGTCCACCGCCCGGGGGTATGGAGGCTGCTCGGTGCCCAGGAAGTAGGGCTTGAACTGGTTCATCCCCGCGTTGGCGAACAGCAGCGTGGGGTCGTCGTGCGGGACCACCGGCGAGGAGGGCACCTCGGTGTGGGCGCAACGGTCTTTGAAGTAGTCGATGTACTGCTGTCTGATTTCACTAGCGGTAGGCGCTTGAGGCATGGTTTGGGTCCGTGGGGGCCGGGAATCCGGTGGGCTCTTGGCCGTGCTACCGGCGTGTCCCATGGGCAAAACCGGGGAGCCGGGGGGACGCTTTCAGGAGCGGGAGTATAGCCGAAGGGGTCTAGGCCGACCAAGATGTAGCAGGGATGAGGGATCGGATGGGGAGGATCTACAGTTCAACGGCGTGTGTGGTTGCAGAACCGGGCTGTGTGTAGACAATGGCCAAGCTCGCCAAGCCGACCGCAGGTCTGCACAGCACGATTTTCACCGCCCAAGAGCCGCACGCCATGGCGTCCGTTTGTTTCTACTTCCAGTTGCACCAACCCCGTCGGCTGCGCCGGTACAGCGTATTTGATGCCGACGCCCAATACTTCGACACCCCACGCAACAGCCATATCGTCCGCAAGGTCGCCAACAAGTGCTACCTCCCGGCGACCAAGCTGCTATTAAAACTGGTCCGCAAGCACGAGGGGGATTTCCGTGTCGGGTTCTCGATGACCGGCTGTGTGATGGAGCAACTCAAGCTTCACGCGCCCGAGGTGCTGGACCTGTTCCGCGAGCTGGTCGATACCGGTTGCTGTGAGTTTCTCGCTGAGACGTACCACCACAGCCTCGCCTTCCACTACAGCACCGGCGAGTTCGACCAGCAAGTGGACATGCACACACGCATGATCGAGGACCTGTTCGGGCAGACCCCCGCGGTCTTCCGCAACACCGAGTTGATCTACAACAACAGCCTTGCGGCGCGCGTTGTACAGATGGGGCGTTTCACCGGCATCCTCGCCGAGGGCGTGGACGCGTCACTTGACGGCCGGACACCTAACCACCTCTACACCCCGCCGGATCATCCCCAGCTGCCGTTGCTATTAAAAAACTACCGCATGTCCGACGACATCGCTTTCCGCTTTAGTAACCGGGACTGGGGCGAGTGGCCGTTGACCGCGGAGAAGTACGCCGACTGGATCGCCAAGGCCTGCGAAGAGGGTGACACGGTCAACCTGTTCATGGACTACGAGACCTTCGGCGAGCACCAGTGGCAGGAGACGGGGATATTTGACTTCCTCGCCGCCCTCCCGGCCAAGGTCCTTAGCCACGGTGTTGGGTTTCACACGCCCAGTGAAAGCATCGAAGCCTACGAGCCCATCGGTTCTTACGACGTCACACAGATGACCTCCTGGGCGGATACCGAACGCGACCTCTCGGCATGGATAGGCAACGCGATGCAGTCCAGCGCTCTGCAAGAGCTCTACCGACTCGAAGAGTCGATCAAAGCTGTCGGCGACCCTGCCCTGCTTTCAGACTGGCGCACGCTTACCACCAGCGATCACTTCTATTATATGTGCACCAAGTATTTCTCCGACGGCGACGTCCACAAGTACTTCAACCCCTACGAGTCCCCCTACGACAGCTATATCAACTTCATGAACGTCCTGGACCACCTGCGAACCAGGATGGGGGCGGGGACGTCGGCCTAGTGACGTAAGGGCCGGTGGCGAAACAACATGGCTGGGCCGGGATAATACACCACAATTCCACGATATTTCATCTTGTCAAACTGTCCCGGCCGTGTGTTATGATACACCCACGCATTTACCAGGAGGACATCATGTCACGCAAACATACCGCCTTGAGAATACTGTGTATCGCAGCGATCCTGGTATCGACGCTGCCCGTCCTAGCGGCGGCGAGGCGCGGCAGGCCGCAGGGACCCTACAAATACACGATTGTCGCCACCTCAACGTTTCGCGGTCTGTCTGAAACCTCGCGCGACCGTGGGAAGCTGACCCTCAGCGGTCGGCGAATCGTTGGGCGTAGCAGGGCCGGGGACAGTTTATTTAATCTGAAATCCACCGCACGCTTGACTCGAGCCGCGATCCAGAACGGCCAGGCGAGCGGCAAGTGGACCACATTTAATTCGCGACTCGGCCTTAACACCGGCAGGATCAACGCCAATGTCCGGGTACAGAAAACGCGTGTCGGTACATGGAAGCTATCGGGAACTTATACGGGGCGTATCACCAAGGGGCGTGCCCGGGGCGTCACGCAAAACGGACGGTTTGTAGCCAAGTCGATCTGATGGCAATGCCGGCCGGGGGTACCCCCATGCTACCACCCTCTAACCGATCACCGAATCGCGCTCGACGCACCTGCGGTTTCACGCTCATAGAAATACTCGTCGTCCTCGTGATCATCGCCGTGCTCGTCGGCATCCTCCTGCCCGCACTGGCTAAAGCCAAGCGGTCTTCGCAGCGGGCGACCTGCCTGTCAAACCTCCACCAGATCGCCAGCGCATTCGCGCTTTATGCTCAGGACAACGACGGCTTCGGCCCCGACGACTACGCCGAAAGCACCTGGGACACCGTGATTTACCCCTACCTGTCGGTCGATAAGGTCTACCTGTGCCCCAGCGATGAGGACGGCTACGACGAAGACTTCGGCACGAGCTACGAGTGGCGCGACACTTTTCAGGTTGCCATGGATCACCCGGAGCGCGCGCTGTCCGGCAGGGATCTGCTCTCTGCCCGCCCGTCGTCTCTGGTGCTGGTGTACGACGCCGTGATCGGTTGGCACACGCCTGGCAATCTTAACGTCGCCCTGCTCGACGCCTCCGCCACGACCCTGACCGCCGAGCAGTTCATCGCGAATATGGAATTGCCGGTTGAATAGATCACGGATCAGCGGGTGTGATCGCGCGCCCCTGCCCGCCGGGGTCTGCATGGCCAACGACATCGGGCGGATCGTTCAGAGGGCTTGGCCTTTCGTCGAGGATGATATCCGCCATCTGTTGCGCAACCACTGGCAGCAGGAACAGTGTGGTGTAGTGATTAGTGCCCAACCAGATCCGGTGGCTTTCATCCAGGCCGATGGCTTGCGCAAGCGCGTCGCTGCTGGCCCGGGGGATTGTGACGTCGTAGCGTGCCGAAAACAGCCATGTGCGTTGCGGGTTAAGCCGATGTGCGACCCGCAGAGGTTCGACCGGCTCCAACAATTTACGCAGCGCGCCGCCACGGTAGCCTTGCCGGTCTAGAGACTGTCTAAGAAATCTCGCGTCGAGTTGGCCGTTCACCAAAGCGCCGTAGCAGTCGCCACCACTGACGAGTAACACCACCGGGTCGAACGCCGGGTCGATCCCACCCGCCGTCGCGGCGACGAACCCGCCCAGGCTCGTCCCCTGCAACGCGATCGGGCCCGGCTTGATGTTCGGCAGTGCCGTGATCGCATCACGAGAACGCAGACAATCCGCGACCGCCTGCCGGCCGTGGATCAGCGCCGTCACACCCGGGAAGTGCCCGGGCCCCTCTTCTCGGAACCCGTACCCCGGCAGTTGCAGGATAAAGGTATGTAGCCCTCGCTTGGCGAAATCACCGGCAAGTCGGTGAGCGATCAACATCTGTGGCTGGAGCGTATGAACCATCAGCACGGCCGGCGCTTCAATGGCTTTCCCGTCCTCACCCCGCGCCGCGTACCAAACCAGCACCACCTCATCTACCCAACGTTTGCCGGTTGGCAGCGGTGAATCAAAACGCACCAGCGCGTCATACGCAAGCCCCGGCGTGGACGTACACCTGACCTCAAACCCACCCGCTTCCCAGGCCGTGGCGTCCAGCACCGCTTGCATCTTAGGGTTGTCGTCTGCCCGGGCTCTGGGTGTGTCCGTCGCCTGGAACTTCGCCTCCACAACGCCCGCGGCATCCGCAGATCCACACATGCCCACCACGGACAGACCCACCGCCAGCACCACCCGCCACAACTCAAGCCGTTGCTTCACACATACCATGCTTCCATGTTACCCTATTCATGCGACTCGCCGCCCAGGTGATTCATTCAAATTAATTAGGCCAACCCGGGACGGAGACCTATCCATGCTCACGCTTTTTCTCGCACAAGACGCCCCCCCGGCGACCGACGCCCCTCCACCACCGCCGCCTGCGAGCACGCAGGATTTCGCTGCTTACCTGACGCCGGAAAAGGTCTCCGAGCTCCTGCAGGATTACGGGTTGCCGCTGCTGTGGGCGCTGATCATCATGATCGTCGCTTTTATGCTTGCCGGGATCGCCAACCGTACTGTAAGAAAATCTCTTTCCAAGGCGAAGGTCGATGAAACACTGGGGCGTTTCTTCGGCAAGATGGTCAAGTACCTGGTGCTGATCCTCGGCGTGATCGTCGCGATGGGTAAGATGGGGATCGAGGTCACAGCCTTCGCCGCCATCCTCGCCTCCGTGGGCTTTGCCGTGGGCATGGCCCTGTCCGGTACGCTCGGCCACTTCGCATCCGGCGTCATGCTCCTGATATTCCGCCCATTTAAGGTCGGCGACGTCGTCAGCGCAGGCGGGGTCACCGGCAAGGTCTACGAGATATCGCTGTTCACCACCGCCCTGGACACACCCGACAACCGCAGGATCATCGTCCCAAACGGCGCGATCTACGGCTCGACCATCGAGAACATCAGCTTCCACGACACCCGCCGGGTCGACATCGCCGTTGGCGTGGACTACTCAGCCGACATCGACAAGACCCGTGAGATACTGGACGGCGCAGCAAAGTCCGTCAAAGGCATCCTGACAAACCCGGCCCACGCGATTGTGCTGGGCGACCTCGGTGACTCGGCCGTCACCTGGACCGTCCGCGTCTGGTGCAACGCCGCCGACTATTGGGGGATCAAGGAATTGACCACACACGCCGTCAAAAAGCATCTGGACGACGCCGGCATCGGCATCCCGTTCCCGCAGATGGATGTGCATGTGGAGAAGACCGACGGCTAATACGCATTCTCCTTGATTCGTGGGCGGCAGTTTGTCCCTCAGCCCCCGGCTTTGCCGGGGGATTGGCCATGATGATGGACAAGAGTCTTAATCGTGATCCATATAAGGCGTCACCTGGAAATTACCACAACCATCAAACCCCCGCGAAGCCCACGGACTCAATCCGTGTGTTTTTCTTAATAGTTACAGACAAATCCCGCTACTCCTCCCATCGCCATTCCATTCGTTTGCCGCCTCCGCGCATATAACTAATCAGCATAAACCCGTCGTTCTGACTTTGATATTCAAAAGCCTTGCCCGAGTACGGGTCGGCCGGCAGGCCCTTCAATTCATCAAGCCACTGAGGATAAGCCCCATGTTCCATCTTGTACTTCCGCAATCGGACCGCGGTCTTTGCCATCTCGATACGGGCTTGTAGATGAATCAAACCTTTGGTCAATGAATGCAGGCCCGGCTCGATCAGCGTGTACTTCATAGCCCACCACGGATGATCCCCCCAGAATTCCAGCTCACGAAGCGGCACGCCATAAGTCTCAATAGATTCTGTCATCCGCCGATATTGCTCCAGAGAATACGCCGTATCATGCAACGACCACGGGCTCAATGCATGACCTGTCCCAACCCGGGTCATGTGGACACCTTCCCACTGAAGCGTCGGGAGGAACTTCGCAGGCATATCAATCTGACTGATCGCGTCGATGACCTGCTGGGTGGGTAGCCCTCCATGGGAATAGATCGATTCAAGCCGATCGATCATCTGTTCGTCGATAGCGGCCTGCACCAAAACCGCAATCGTCGCGTGGTGCTCGCCGACCTGCCGACCGATCGAGAGCCCCGCAGCAATCGATTCACACGCACCATCCAGGTCGCCCGTGCGGGCGCGGACCAAAGCCTCCGCATCAAGCAGCCGTGCGATCGATCGGGGATAAGTTAACCGCACGACAAGATCGTCCAACCGGTCCGGCGAGGTCAGCACATCCTCTTTCCAGATGGCCTGTTCCGCCGCGGCGATTTTGTGGATCAACACCAGGACCTCGTCACAAGACCTCACCGCATCGCCTAGCGCATCAGGGTCAGCTTCGTCAGAGCTATTGATAAGGTCTAGTGTCGACTCGGGCACATCGGCGTACAGCTCGATGACTCGCAGGATCCGCGGGTCACCCGTTTCTGAGGTGTTGATATCGGCCCCCGCGTGAATCTCCACCTCGACACCACGATCACGCCAATAGGCAAGCTCCTCGTCCAGGCGTTTCTTCCCAGTCATCAAGACGGCCACCCAGACAATCGACAGGAGGCTTATCAAGATCACCAGGCCCAGTGCCAGCCGCTTGATCCACTTTCGCATGGGATGCTTTTCGGTTTAGGCCCGCAGATTCAGATCGCGTCAAACGCACTTTGGGCGAGCTTCTCCGCGCCGCAGTACAGACACTTGCGGTGCCTCGCCGACATCACACGGTTGCAGGCATGGCACTTCTGGATGGACCGCGACGCCTTGCCGTCTTCGACGCCGTCCATAAGGTCCAGCATCTTGACCCGCTCAAGCAGGTCTTCCTCGGTGAGCTTGGTCTTGTCCTGCAGCAGCGACCACATCGCCATGCACACCAGGCTAAGCCTGTCCAGCCGGTCTTCGAGGTGGGTGACGTCACGCTTTGCGCTGCCTGCAGCAGAGCTGGCCCGTGCGGCGTCAGCTGACGCCCTTGCCGACCCGGCACCGACCGTGGCTGCGTGTCCGAAGAGTAAGGGGTTGATCATCGCGGTCCTCCCTAATGGTTATTTCAAGTATATGAAACCGAAGCCTGCCAGGGATGGGAAAAATCAAGCCGTATCCACGAATCTGAGAAGCCCAACACGGATTCCCCTCCCCGGATGCACTCGAAGCCGCACCGTAAGCCGGCCTATAGCACCTCGACTGCGCGCGGGTACGACCCCATCACCGTCATCTGCAGGCAGTGACTCTTGGCTTTGTCGATCGCTTCGGAGACCTTCGCGTCGGAGATGTGGCCGATCACGTCGACGAAGAAGATGTATTCCCAATTAGCACGTTGGCTGGGGCGTTTGTCGATGTGGGTCAGATTCAACCCGTAATCCCGGAGGATATCCAATACGGAAGTCAGCGCGCCGGCCTTGTGCTCGGTGGTGAACATGATGCTGGTCTTGTCGTCGCCGCTGGGCTTGGGTGCGTGCTTACCGATGACGAAGAAGCGGGTGGTGTTCTGGGGGTTGTCTTCGATGTTCGCGAACTGGACTTTCAGGCCGTACACCTCCCCGGCGAGGGTGGACCCGATCGCGGCGGCCCCGGGTTCTTGCGAGGCGATCTCGGCGGCTTTGGACGTCGAAGCGGTCGGGATCTTTTCCGTATTTAATAACTGCACGGCCAACCACTTCTTACACTGCGCGATCGCGACGGGCTTGGAGTAAATCTTTGTGATCTTGTCAGACGGGTCATTGGCAAGCAGGTTGTGGTGGATGTTAATCAACACCTCTGCACAGACCCGCGCCTCGGAGCCCAGGAAGCAGTCCAGGGTCTCGCCGATCCCGCCAACGGATGAGTTTTCGATCGGGACCAGGCCCAGGTCGATATGCCCACGGTGGATCGCCTCGAAGACGGCGGCGATGTCGTCCAGGTCGTCGTACTCGATCGACGCACCGAATTTTCGGCGTGACGCGAGGTGGCTGAACGACCCCGGCGGGCCCAGATACCCCACACGCAACGGCCGCTCCAACGCGAAACTCCCCGACATCAACTCGCGCCAGATCGCTTCCAGACAGGCGTCCGGCAAGGGGCCTTCGTTGTAGGACCGCACCTGGTCGAGCACCTGCCGCTCACGCTCCGGGACGTAGATCGGGTTGTCCCCGGCCTTCTTGATGTTGCCGACCTCGACCACGACCCGGGCCCGCTCGTTGAGCAGGTGTATGATCTGCTGGTCCAGCTCGTCGATCCGTGCTCGAAGCGGTGCCAGTTGCTTGTCGGGGTTGGTCGGATTCATGTAGGCGGCATTGTAACGGCGTCGGAGCGTTTTGGGCGATACGATAGTGACGGGGCGTCAGGCCGGCCACCCGCATCAGGCGATGGACCCACCATGCACGGCCTGGAATCCCCAAAGGGTGACCCACATGGGGCAAGAACAACTACAACAAATGCTCGAAAGACTTGGATCAGTCGGCGTGATGATGCCGGCCTTGACCCTGGGTGCGGGACTGCTGCTGTGGCTATTGGGCAGGAAACTGGCCCGGCCGGCGTGCGCGTTCAGCGGGCTGGTCCTCGGTGGCGTCGGGGGCGTGGTCCTCGGCGAGGCGCTGGTGGATCAGGGCGGGGTGATGCTGGCGTTGGTCATCGGCGCAGCCATCGCCGGGGCCTTGCTGGCGGCCCTGCTATTCAGGGTATGGATGGCGATCAGCGGCGCGTTGATCTTCGGGTTCGCCGCCTCCGCAGCCGTGCTCTTGTGGCAGCAAGCCCCGGTGGATGACACCTCAGATGCAGCTTCCCCAGGAGTTTCATCGCTGGCCTACGCCGATCCGGGTGCCGACTCGGCGGGGGAAGCTGACGACGAGATCACGTTTAACATCCCGTTGGACGCACTCACCGAGCCGATCCGTGATGGGATCGCATCGGCCATCGACGGCGAAGAGTCCGAAGCTTCCGCACAGCTGAGCATCGACCGAGAAGCAGCAGCCAAGATCGGCTCGGCGATACTCAACGCGCTGCGGGGTGTAGCTGGGTACTACCGTGAATCGCTGGGCGATTGGTGGTCTCAAGCCGGGACCGGTGTGCGTGGCGGTGTGTTGATCGCTGGGCTCATCGCCGCAGGCATCGGGCTGTTGATCGGGTTAATCGGCCCGTACCTGGCGGCCTCACTCCAGTCGGCCGTGGCGGGATCGGTCCTGATGCTGTTCAGTTTGTTCTCACTACTCGCACAGCTCATGCCCGAACACCTAAGCTGGCTCCCCGCCTCACCACGGGGGGTGCTGGTGTGCTTGGGTCTGATAACCGTGGCCGGGCTGGGTTTACAGTGGATGTTTTTCGCCGGCAAAGCCGATAAATAAGTCTACGCCTTGGGGGCGGTACAGCCCCGTGGCTGTTCGCTTCGGGCCCAGCCGATTCACTATTGTAGGAGCCGTGCGATGCTGTCCGTTCTTGCCGCCGATAGTCAGTCCCCGCTTCAGAACTTGTTTGAGACGGTGACGGCCATGTTCTCAAGGCCCGACACCTTGGCGCAGCCCGAAGCCCTCGTCGAACACCTCCAGGCGCTCAGCGTGGTCTGGGCGGTTGTCTTCCTTGTCGTCGGCCTCTTGTGCATGCTCAACGGGTACCGCTTCTACCGGGTCGCCACGGTCGCGATCGCGCTATTGATCGGCCTGTTTGCCGGGTACTGGATAGGCCAACAGATCCAGGCGCCGTTCGTGGTCGCCGGGTGCATGGGGTTACTGCTGGGCGCGCTGGCGTTCCCACTGATGAAATTCGCGGTGGCGATCTTCGGAGGGATCACCGGCGCTTTCATCGGTGCCAACCTCTGGGCCGGGATCGCCTCGGCTGTTAACAAAGCCGCCTCCACCGAGATCCCCGTGGACGCCTACTGGATCGGCGCACTGGTCGGGCTGATGCTCTGCGGGATGCTTGCGTTTATTTTGTTCAAGCTCTCGGTGGTGCTGTTTACTTCTGTCAGCGGCGCGACCATCGCGGTGCTCGGCGGGCTGGCGTTGCTATTGAGCTTCGAACCCTGGAACGAAACCATTAAGTCGGGGCTCACCGCCAGCCAACTGGTGGTCCCCCTGTTGGTGTTTGTCCCCGCGGTCATCGGGCTGATCCTCCAGGAATCCTGGCCCGACACACAGTCCGCCCCCGCGCCCGCAGCCAAACCGACTTAGCCGCCCTGTGTAAGGGCTCATGCTCCCCCTTAGTGATTTGTAATCTGTAATTAGTAATCAGTGATCTGTGAAGCGGACCGGCAACGGCCCGCTTTTTTTATGGGTAAACTACCCACATGGATACCAAACGATTCTTCTGTCTGCTGTTTGTGCTCGCCCTCTTAGGTGAGATGAGCCCCGTATGCGCCCAGCCCACCACACAGACACCGGAGCAGCCCGCCCTGCAACGCATCGCGTTTGGATCGTGCTCCGATGCACGCAAGCCGATCCCCGCATTCAACGCCATCGCCCAGGCCAACCCCGACCTGATGATCTTCGTCGGTGACAACGTCTACGCAGATACCACCGATGAGCGCAAACTCAAACAGGCCTACCGCGTGCTCGGCAAGAATCCCGGGTTCCGTCGGCTCAAAGACACCTGCCCGATCCTGGCGACCTGGGACGACCACGACTACGGCATCAACGACGCCGGGGCCGAGCATCCAAACAAAGCAGCTTCACAAAGCGTGTTCATGGATTTTTGGGGGATACCCCAGGACTCGCCACGCCGTGAACGGCAAGGCGTCTACCACGCAGAGGTGTTCGGGCCACAAGGGAAGCGTGTCCAGGTCATCCTCTTGGATACGCGCTACCACCGCAGCCCGCTGACCCGCCGACCTAAAAAGGACAGTTCTCGTTATGCGGGTCGTTACCTACCCAACCCCGACCCGGCCGTAACAGTGCTCGGTGAAGCGCAGTGGGACTGGCTCAAAGAACAACTCACCCAACCCGCGGACCTCCGGCTGATCGTGTCGAGCATCCAGTTTGTGGCAGAGGACCACGGCTGGGAGACCTGGGCGATGTTCCCCGCCGAACGCACACGCATGGTCGAGCTGATCCGATCAACGCAAGCCAACGGCGTCGTCTTCCTCTCCGGCGACCGCCACCACGCCGAGATGTCACGCCTCGATGGTGACACCCCCTACCCGCTCTACGACATCACCTCCAGCGGGCTGAACAGACCCGGCTTGGAAAAAGACGAACCCAACCGCCACAGAGTCGGCGATCGCTACCACCTGCCGAACTTCGGCCTGATCACACTCGATTGGAATAACCCCGCCCCCACCGCCACCTTCCAGATCATCGACGTGAAAGGCAACGTGCATATCCAGCAGCAAGCCGCACTAACAGACCTCGCCCCGCCAGATTAAGCGTTCGCTGTGCCCGTGGGGTTTGAGTCACTTCCGCTTCCATGTGCCCCCGCCAGCCGCCGCGCACAAAGCCAGACATACAGGTAACTGGCTATCGCGATCAGCATCTCGTTGAACTCGTCCATCCGATGAAACAGCGTAAGCAGACGGTTGTCCGCACCCGAATAGTCTTTCCATATCAACGGCACCGCGATCATCAGGATCATAAGAAACCACGGGGCCAGCATTACCGGCGGCGCAATCTTTGCGAACAACGCTCGCCGGCCAAGCGCTATCCCTATCAGGCCTCCCAACGCAAACGTCGTCCACATCATGTCCGAGTGCCCGTGCAGACCAGGCAGGTTGTGAAGCGTCATCTCCTGCTGCTCGTTGACCCCTTCCAACACAGCCGGCGTATCAAACCCAAACAGCTTCTGCCCCCATGCCAACTCCTCCATCCCAACCACCATCATCCCCACCGAAAACACCAGGAAGAACCCCCACACCCACCACCGCTTACCGCTTCCCTTCGCCCGCCATGCCAGCAACAACCCAAACACTCCGCCCATAAGCATCAGTCCGGCAGTCACGTACTCGATCACACTGTTCTCGCGCGAAATCCGCATCGCAAAACCGCGCGTCGCGTCAGTGGTCAGCAACACGGCCATCATCCCGGTCAACACGACGGGGGACAAAGCTATAGCCAACGCAGCCAACGGCCTGTTTCGCAATGGGCTTGCATCGAAGATCAATCGCCACCCGCCTGGACCGGGGCATACAGCCCACCGGTCTCTTCGAGCCAATCCGCGATCCGGTCGGTGGCTGCAGAGACGTCATCATCAGACACATCCAGGTCAAGCGTGGGAAGTCTTGACCCGCTGACCAGCCGACGCATCTGCTTCTGCTCCTTGGCGAAGAAGCTAAGGTCGTCATACTGCCCGGGATTACCTGAGATCTTCAGCCGACGCTTCCTCGCCGCCTTGAACGAGTCCTCCGAGCGGTTGCAGAACACCAGCACAAACCCAAGCGGCACCAGCCGATCCTCCAGCCATGTGAAGTCGTAGTCCTTGCCGTGTTCGCGCTCCTGAAACGCACGGGTGGAAAGGTGGAACCGATCAACGATCCAGGAGTAGTACCGCTGCAGCTCGAACATCCGCACCCAGGTCTCGTACGTCTCGATCGCCTGGCCTTCCTCATCCGGATTGAAGTTGATCAAACCCCGCCCCCAAGGCGTATTCGTAAACCCGCACCACTCCCCCGAAATCACCGGCGAGTGGTACCGGTACTTGCGCGCCCCTACGACCCGTGGGTGTTCATTGAGAGCAAACGCGATCTCCGTCTTCCACGTCAGACGCGTGCCTTCAAGGATGATCTTTGGACAGAGCTTCTTTCCCATGGACTCCCAGACGCTGAGTGATTACTTTGATGTCAGTCCATACCACTGTGCATGGAGCGTGGGTTAAGCATATCCATAGGATCTTAGAATCAGAGAAATCACCACGGCAATCGGAACGTGGACAGTGAATGGGTTGATCAGAACCATGGCCAGATATCTTGTCCTCGCCCTCTTAAACGCCATGCATGTGGCTGCGAAGTCCGATTCGTTTTCAGGCGTAATCATTAACTGTGGGTACCTATCTCGGTAGTATCTCCACTGAATCAACCTTACCAGCCCGATTACAGGTACAAATATCCCAACAAAGAAAAGAATCAACCCAAAGATAATAAGAAGAGTAGCCTGCTTGGCGTCACGGATTATGTAGCCTATCTTCCGAATTGCTTCATCAGGAATATCTTGTCTCTCGTTCATCCCCCCGCCATCTTCCTCAGCACTGTGTGCAGGATCCCGCCGTTGCGGTAGTAGTCAACCTCGACGGGTGTGTCGATCCGGCAGGTGGTGTCGAACTCGATGGTCCCACCGCCGGAGGCGGCGGGCTTGTGGGCGGTGACCTTTATATCTTGGCGGGGTTGGACGTTGTCATCGACCTGGAAGTCGAAGGTCTCTTCGCCGGTGAGGCCAAGCGACTCGTGGGTGTCGCCGTCTTTGAATTGCAGGGGGAGGACGCCCATGCCGACGAGGTTGCTGCGGTGGATGCGTTCGTAGCTGGCGGCGATCACGGCCTTGACGCCTAAGAGGAACGTGCCCTTGGCGGCCCAATCGCGCGAGGAGCCCATGCCGTAGTCGTCACCGGCGAGGACGACCAGCGGGGTGCCGGCCTTTTGGTAGTTCAGGCTGGCGTCGTAGATCGTGCTGACTTCGCCGGTCGTGAAGTCGGTGGTGAACCCGCCCTCGGTGCCGGGGGCGAGCTGGTTCTTGACGCGGATGTTGGCGAAGGTGCCGCGGGTCATCACCCGGTCGTTACCCCGGCGTGAGCCGTAGCTATTAAAGAGTGTGCGTGGGACGTTGTTGTCGGTGAGGTATTTCCCGGCTGGGGAGTCGGTCTTGATAGCGCCGGCTGGGCTGATGTGGTCGGTCGTCACAGAGTCGGCCAGTTTCGCCAGGCAACGCGCACCGGCGATCGGCTCGATCGGCTTGACCTCATCGGTCAGCCCGACGAAGAACGGCGGCTCCTGCACATAGGTCGACTTCTCGTCCCAGTCGTACAGTGCCCCGGCGGAAGACTTCACATCCTGCCATTCCTGTGAGCCGTCAAACACGTTGGCATATTGGCTGACGAACTGCTCGCGGGTGACGCAAGTAGCGACGGTCTCCTGGACTTCTTGTTGCGATGGCCAGACGTCTTTGAGGAAGACATCGTTGCCGTCGGTGTCTTGGCCAAGCGGCGCGGTTTGAAGATCGATGTCGACCGTGCCGACGATGGCATAGGCCACAACCAGCGGCGGGCTGGCGAGGTAGTTGGCTTTGATGTCCGGGCTGATCCGGCCCTCGAAGTTGCGGTTGCCCGACAGCACGGAAGTCGCAACGAGATCATTATCGTTGATGGCCTTGCTGATCGGCGCGGGCAGCGGGCCGGAGTTGCCGATGCAGGTCGTGCAGCCGTACCCGACGGTGTGGAAGCCCAGCGCTTCGAGGTCTTCGGTGAGGTTTGCTTTGTTGTAGTACTCGGTGACGACCTTGGAGCCGGGAGCCAGCGAGGTCTTGACCCAGGGCTTGCGGGTCAGGCCCAGCTTGCGGGCTTTGCGCGCCAACAACCCGGCGGCGATCATCACCTCAGGGTTGCTGGTGTTGGTGCAACTGGTGATGGCAGCGATGACGACCGCGCCGTCTTTCAGGGAGAACGTTTCGCCTTCGTTGTTGACTTCAACCTCTCGGATGAAGGGCTTGGTGGCCGTCGCGGCGCTCCCGGTGCCGGCGGCGGGTTGGTCGATGCCTTGGAAGCTACCAAGTGTCCGCACCCACTTGTCCTGCATATCGCCTAGATTGATCCGGTCCTGCGGGCGTTTGGGCCCTGCAAGTGCAGGCTCAACCGTGGACATGTCTAGTTCTAATACGTCGGTGTAGCTGATGTCCCGCGAATCATCGCGCCAGAGGCCCTGGGCTTTGCAGTACTGTTCGACGGTGGCGATCAGTTTCTCATCGCGCCCGGTCAGCCGCATGTATTCAAGTGTCTGGTCATCGACAGGGAAGAAGCCCATGGTCGCGCCGTACTCGGGGGCCATGTTGGCGATCGTTGCACGGTTGGCCAAAGGCATGTGGTCAAGGCCGCTACCGAAGAACTCGACGAAGCGCCCGACCACGCCGTGCGCCCGCAGCATCTCGGTGACGCGCAGCACCAGGTCGGTCGCGGTGCAGCCCTCGGCGAGCTTGCCTGTAAGCTTGAAACCGACAACCTCGGGGATCAGCATATAGATCGGTTGGCCGAGCATGACGGCCTCGGCCTCGATCCCGCCGACGCCCCACCCGACGACGCCCATGCCGTTGATCATGGTGGTGTGCGAGTCGGTGCCGACCAGTGAG
>JAJDCT010000239.1 GCA_029260695.1 Phycisphaeraceae bacterium | reverse complement strand
TGCGGCGACGGGTGCGTTGACGTGGATCATCATCGAAGCATTGCACTTGAAGAAGGCGACGAGCCTGGGTTTGATGTCGGGGATCCTGGCCGGTCTTGTGGCGATCACGCCTGCGGCTGGGGACGTGCCGCCTTACGGTGCCATGGTGCTGGGTGTGGCGGGCTCGTTGTTCTGCTACGGGGCGGTCGTGCTCAAGGGCAAGCTGGGGTACGACGACACGCTGGACGTTTTTGGTATCCACGGCATCGCGGGGATCGTCGGTGCGATCGGGCTGACGTTCGTGCTGCGTTCGATCCCCGAACACGGGTTTAATATGCAGCTTTGGTACCAGTTCAAGGGCGTCGCGGTCAGCATGGTTTATTCGGGGGTGGTCACGCTGATCCTGGTTGTGCTGGTCGACAAGACGGTCGGGCTGCGGCTGGGCGATAAGGACGAGATGGCGGGTATGGACCACGCGCTGCACGGCGAGCACGGGTTTGGGCTGTTGAACTTGAACTAAACTATTGGCATTAAACACGCTGTTTACACGCTAGAAATACGTGAGATACGCGAAGGGATAGACAACGATGAAACTGGTAATCGCGATTATCCAGCCGGACAAACTTGAGGAGGTTCACCACGCCTTGGTGGACGTGGACATTTTGCGTATCACGGTCAGCCGGTGCACGGGTCACGGGCAGGCAGAGGACCCGGACTTGTACCGCGGGCAGGAGGTCAAGCCCAGCTTGTTGCCGAAGGTCCGGATCGAGATCGCGGTGAACGATGTATTTGTCGATCAGACGGTCGATGCGATCGTGGGCGCTGCGAAGCACAACGGGGGGAATATCGGTGACGGGAAGATTTTCATATTGCCTTTGGACGACTGCATCCGTATCCGCACGGGCGAACACGGTGGGTCGGCGATCTGACGGCGTAAGAACTCGGCGCTAGAGCACAACCATGCTTTGGGTTTGCTTGAAGCCGCGGTGCCTGGGGGGGGTGGTTCCGGGGGGCTTGTGGTTTTGAGCATATCGTGGTGAGGTGAAGCGGGTTCAGCTATGGCTTCACGGGTCGGGCAGTCTGTCCGGCGCGTGATGGAGCCATGGTTTGCTTTGGATCACGATTGCCACCGCGTTTACCGCCGGGATCATCGCGAGCCTGGCGTGCGGGCTGGGGGCGTTGCCGTTGATGGTCAAGGGGCTTGACCCGGTGAAGCAGCGGGGGTTGGGGTACGGGTTTGCTGGGGGGCTGATGTTTTCAGCGTCTGTGTATAACCTGCTGCTGCCGGCGATTGACCTGGGTGATGGGGGATGGACGCTGAACAAGGTGGTGCCGATCATCGCGGGGGTTCTGATTGGGGCGTTGTTTTTGCAGGTTGCTGAGTCGAAGGTTCACGATACGCCGCAGCGGCCCGAGCGATGGAAGCGCTGGGGCGGGCGGGTTGGTTTTCTGGTGTTTATCACGATGACGATCCACAGCATCCCCGAGGGTGTGGCGGTGGGTGTGGGGTATGCGGCCGATGGTCAGGGGGCGGCTAACGGGATGGGGCCGACCTTGGCGCTGGCGATCGCGATCCACAACATCCCCGAGGGGTTGGCGGTGGCGATCCCGCTGCGCAGTGCCGGGGCTAGCATCGGCAGGTGCTTCCTGGCGGCGGTGGCGACGAGCCTGACTCAGCCTCTGGCGACGGTCCCGGCGGTGCTGCTGGCGTGGTTTTTCACGCCGCTGATGCCCGTGCTCATGGGTTTTGCGGCGGGTGCGATGATCTTCCTGGTTGTCCTGGAATTGATCCCCGAAGCGCTGGAAACCGAGAGCCCAAGCCGGATCGCGTGGGCGTTTACCCTAGGTTTTTGCCTGATGCTGATGATCCAGGTGGTGCTTTAAAGGCGGGACGGGCTGGCCCCCCCCTATTCAGGCGATTCATCCCGGCCTGATTTACATGTGTTTGTATCGCATGGGCCATTCGTGCCCCGCGGTTTTCTCCCAGTGCCCATTTGTTATATTTAAGTTAAATATGATCTCGTATCGGGCTGTTGGCTTGTCTGCTTACCTGGGAAGGGATGGGTTTTGGCGGGGTGAAGCAGGTCTGTGCGATTAGCAGGGTACGTGCCAGGCGATCTGCGATCGCCCGCTAAACGGCCTGACGTGACACCTTGCGGTATAGCCGCTACCGAGCCTACCCAAATACCCAACCCTGACTTACACTGGCGTTTTACGGCGGCCGCGGTGGGCGGTTTAGCCACAGTGTTTCCCCCCAATAGTCAAGGAGTTAGACATGGCCGAATCAGGCGACACGACGGTAGTTGGTGCGGACAGCCACTTCAAGGGTGAGCTTTCCTTCGAGCGGGTTGCGAAAATCAACGGGAAGTTTGACGGGAAGATCACCGGTAAGGGTGAGCTTCAGGTCAGCCAGAACGCCCAGTGCAAGGCGGATGTCGATGCTGCGGGCGTGATGGTCGATGGGCTGGTCGAGGGCAACCTTAATGCCAAGGACACCGTTAAGCTCAACGGCTCGGGTGTGGTCCGTGGCGACATCACGGCCGCCAAGATGGTCATGACCGAGGGTGCCAGCTTCCACGGCATGTGTGCGGTCGGGCCGGATAGCGGTCGGCCCGCGTCGTCTGCGCCTGCGCAGGGCGGCGGACAATCGGGTGGACAGCCCGGCGGTCAGCCCGCGCAGCCACCTAAGAAGTAAGCGTCAGCGGATCGGCTTGAGCGTCCGGCCGTCGTAATCGGCGGTTTGTACCGGCTCGCTTAGGCCCAGCGCAATCTCCACACCCGAGGTCTGCCCCCGGATCCCCCCCGGATTATCCCCGGATTTCCCCCGGATACCCCGGACGGCTCCCGGCTTCCTCGGATTGCCCCGGATTGTCTCCATGGCGCGACAGCTAGGTCCACGCCTGGTCCAGTGTTACCACTGCCGACATCGCTTTGAGGTCAGCAGCCGCGCCCAGTCCACGTCCTGCCCGGGCTGCAACAAAGCGTTGATGGTGGGTGACGAACACATCACCAAATTGCGGGGCCCGCTTAAGGAATTGAAGACCTGTGGGCGGATCACCGTGAGCAAACGTGGCCGGCTGATCGCCGAGACGATCGAGGCGCACGGCGGGATCGACTGCCAGGGGATCATCGACGCCAAGCACGTGTTAAGCGGTACGACGGTGACGCTTGGGCCTAAGTGTGACTACCACGGCGACCTGACCGCGCCGGCGGTGGTGATGCAGAAGGGCGCCAAGGTGAAAGCGAGTATGTTCGCGGTGCCGGAGGATCCGTTGGCCCTGGCGAGTTTGCCGGAGGCGGAGGTGCTGAAATAAAAATCTACACGCTCGATCGCCTGCGCTAGTATGGAAGAAAGAATCTTTTCTGAGACCTGCTCATTGGGGTGCTTTGTCGCGTGACGGTGATTGGCAAAAAAAACCGCCCCGTTGCGGGGGCGGCTTTCGAATTTACGTTTGTAATGATCGCGGTGGTTTATGCGATGTCTTCGAGTAGGCTGTCGATGGCGGCGTCGGTCTTGCTGTCGGACTCATATGAGCCGTCGGCGATGGAGGCCTTGACGCGGTCGACGAGGTCCTGGCGGACGTCGGGCAGGTCGGCGATCTTGCTGAGTAGTTGCGCGGTGTTCGACAGTTCGACCTGGTCTTCGCCGCGCGTGGTGGTGTCGGTATGTGACTGTGGCTTGGCGGCTCGCGTGTGTGGATCGAGCGTCGGCGCAACGGGTCGGTGGATGGGGGATACTTCGCTCATGACTGTCTCCTGAACAAACAATGGCCCAACGATTCTAAGTCCTGATGCCGGGCCTTTCCGGGATCACGGTGCACCGGGTGGTGCTGGGGTGTCCCCTCACACCTGTATTATCGCCAAAGGCCTTGCTCGCACTTGAAGTTATGGGTAGCCCGGGCGATTTTCGCTTAAACACATATAAATAAAGACATTAGAGTCAAAAATAAGGGGGTAACGTCTTATAATCAGGCCCGGGTCTGTACTGGCGAGACCGCACCCAACCCCAGGGTTATTCACACCTTATCCACACTCTGAACATTTCCCTAACGAAATTGAGTGATGAGTGAAAATTTACGAAGTTTTTAGCCTATCAGGCCCTGATAGAGCCCAAACGAGGTCAGCGGCCTGACGGTTTGGGACCACATCGTGGACCCGAATCAGAGATACGCCGGTTGCGACGCAGTGAGCGGTTACCGCACAGGTCCCACCCAGACGGTCACCCACGCCCACGCCAACGGATACCCCCCCGCTGCCGCTTCCTGGCGTCCTATTTTGCAAAATCCCGTTTTGATCCGTGTCGTTCCCGTTTGGTCCATTGCCACTTCTGGTGGATATCGGGGGTACCGGGAATGCCAGGGCTTGCGGTGGCCCGAACTCGGCGAGGAAGCGCTTGCGGCTGGCGCCGATCATGATGGGGTAGCCAAGGGCCACCAGGCCCGAGAGGGATCGCAGCAGGGCCAGGTTGTGTGGGGTTGTTTTGCCAAAGCCGATGCCCGGGTCGAGGATGATTTGTCGACGATCGACCCCGGCAGCGAGGGCACCCTGGGCACGTTCGAGCAGAAAATCTTTGACCTGGGTGACGACGTCGGTGTAGCTGGGTTTGTCCTGCATGGTTCCGGGCTCGCCGTGCATGTGCATCAGGATGATCGGGAGGTGCCGTTTGGCTGCGAGGGGGATCATTCCGGGGTCTTCTCGGCCGGCGCTGACGTCGTTGAGGATGGTTGCTCCGGCATCGACCGCGGCGTTGGCGACTTCTGCGAGCGTGGTGTCGATGCTGATCTGGACGTCGGGGGATTGCTGATCGAGGTGTTGGCGCAGGGGCCTGATAACAGGCACGACCCTTGCGATCTGCTCTGCGCTGTTGATACGTCGGGCACCGGGCCGTGTGGATTCGCCGCCGATGTCGATGAAGTCAGCGCCTTGTGACGCCATCGCCAGGCCGTGTTCCACCGCTTGTGTGGGGTTGGTGTACCGCCCGCCGTCGGAGAAGCTGTCTGGGGTCAGGTTCAGTATGCCCATGATCCGAGGGCGGTCGAGCGTCAACAGGGTCGTGTTGTGAAGCAGCAGATCCATGGCCAGAGTGTATCCGCCTGGTCGGCGGTGGGCGGCATCGTGGTTCCTGGCGTCTCTCGGCGGGCTGTTTAGCGGGCTGGTCCGGACAGGCTGGTCTGGTAAGCCGTGCCGGTTACAAGCTTCACGGCAGTAGGGTCAGGGTATTTATGGGCTTAGGTTGACTAAGATCGGGCTCCCAGCGGCCGATAGGGAGCTTGTGGAGAGTAGTCTCAAACAACTGGATGCGGGGCCAAGGCAGGAGTTGCTGAGGCTGTTGGATCGGCTCGATGATGAGTCGGTTTTTGATATGGGCCTGCGGTCATCGATGCGCCGTGCGATCCACGCGCCGGTGACTTTGGGTGTGATGGCGGGCGACTACAAACCGCTGTACCGGGGGTGGGCAACAGACCTGTCACTGAACGGGTTGGGTCTTCTGACCGAGCACGATGTGCCGATGGATGCGGTCTTGACTATCAACCTCGAATCGGTGGCAGGAGAAGAGCTGTTGTTGCCGATCAAGGTCTGCTACGTCATGCAGCTGATGAGCAAGACGTACCGGATCGGCGGGACGTTTAGTTTCATGTCTGAAGACCCTCGGCAGACACGGCTGTTCAGCGTGTGATCTGACAAGTCTGGTTCATTCTCGAATGTCTATTCATCTGGTGCGCTCGTGTTCTAAGAACGCGGGCTTCATCGATGCGCAAGACCCTGCCGGGAATCAAAAACACCAATGTAAATCAGATACTCATATGATACGGATTCTAGTTAACTCAGGGGTGACCGTTTTCCCCTCAGCCCCCGGCTTTGCCGGGGGATTGGCCATGATGGTGGGCACCGGTTTTAATCGTGATCCGTATGAGTGGGTAGGCGGATGATTCTGGGTTCGTTGTATAGGGGGCGCTTGGCGAGGTGTGGGTGAAGGCTGTTTTACACCTGAGTCTTGAGCCATCCTCGCTGTGAGAACCGTGCGGCGTAGAGCAGGCCGCGTACAGCCATCTCGCCGCACAGGCCGTACCACACGCCGACCAGGCCCAGGCCGTAGTAGATGCCCAGGAGGTACGCCAATGGCAGGCGGACCAGGAACAGGCTGGCGTAGCCGATGGCCATGGTCGATCGGGTATCGCCGGCCCCCTTGATCGCCTGGCTGAACACGATGGAGACAGCGAAGAAAGGCTGGACCCAGCCGCAGACCCACAACAACTGGGGCGCGACTTCGCGGTGTAGCGGCACGGGTGTGAACACAGCGATCAGCTGGTGCGGGATCGTGATGAATAGCAAGCCGGTCAGTGACATCACGGCCACGGCGATTGCGCAACAATAGACGGCGGAGCGTTTGGCCATCACCAGGTCGTTGGCGCCGAGGTATTGCCCGACGAGGATCGACGCGGCGCCTGCGAGTGCGAACCCCGGTAGGAAGCTTGCAGACTCGATACGCACGGCCCACATGTGTGATCCGATCAGCCCGTCGGTTGCGAGTCTGCCGATGATGATGAGGACCAGGAAGTTGCCGCCCCAGATCCCAAGGCTCTCTATGAACTGGGGTACAGCGACACGCACGATTCTTCTGGCGGTGTGCCAGTGTGGCCGAAGCCGCGCCAAGCTGAGTTTAAGCAGGCTGTTGCCACGGGCGAGTACCCCCAGCGTCAGCACGGCACCCAGAGCCCATGCGATGGCGGTTCCGGTTGCGATCCCCGCGACGCCGTGGCCACCGATCGGGGCAGGCCCGAAGACCAACAGGAGGCTGGCGATGATGTTGACGATGTTGACAACGACGACGACCCCGAAGGGCGTGCGCGTGTCGCCGGAGGCGCGTAGGCAGGCCCCGCCGACGAAGAGGACCGCGCTCATCGGTGCGGCGATGGTAATGATCCTTAAGTAGACCTTGCAGAGGTCCAGCGCCTGACCGGTCATGCCGGCGAGTTGGGCGATCCCCCCGGCGAAGACGAACACGACCAGGCCGATCGCGAATCCTACGACCAAGGCCAGTAACACGGCCTGGCCAAGCGCCGCGTTCGCCAGTCGTTTATGTCGGCCGCCGATCGCGCGAGCGACGAGTGCCGAAGCGCCGATGCCGACCGCGCCCATCATCATGCCCATGAGCCAACCGACGTAACCCGCGACGCCCAGCGCATCATTTGCCGCCAGCGCTAACGTCTCGGGCTGTAGCCGTGCCGCGAGGACCATGTCGACGGTTCCGACCAGGAACGCCATCACCTGTTCGAGCAGCGGCCAGATCGCCA
>JAJDCT010000238.1 GCA_029260695.1 Phycisphaeraceae bacterium | reverse complement strand
CAACCAGTGCGGCCTGCCCAAGAAGATCGCCCTGGAGTTGTTCCAGCCGTTCATCATCCGCAAGCTCAAAGAGCACGGCCTGGTCGACACGATCAAGAGCGCCAAGAAGATGCTCGAACGCCGTGACCCCGAGGTCTGGGACATCCTCGAAGAGGTGATCTACCAGCACCCGGTACTCCTGAACCGTGCACCGACCCTGCACCGCATGGGTATCCAGGCTTTCGAGCCCGTGCTCGTGGAAGGCAACGCGATCAAGATCCACCCGCTGGTCTGCGCCGGGTTCAACGCCGACTTCGACGGCGACCAGATGGCCGTCCACCTGCCGCTTTCTGTCGAAGCCCAGGCCGAGGCCCATGTGCTGATCCTCGCGACCCACAACATCTTCAGCCCCGCCAACGGCAACCCGATCATCAGCCCCAGTCAGGACATCCTCCTGGGCGCTTACTACCTCACGATGATTGATGCGGAAGGTTCGCGCGAAGCGGCCGACTGTACGTCGTTCCGCGATCCGTTCGAGGCGTTCCTGGCTTACGATCTTAAGAAGATCGAACTACACACCCCGATTGAGGTCCGTCTGCCCAAGGGCCGTTACGGCGATATCATTCTGGACATCGGCGAGCAGCCCGGCGACCTTCCCGAGAACAACCGGATCGTCACCACCGTCGGTCGGCTTCTCTTTAACGAGATCCTGCCCGTCGGGATGCACTACTACAACTACGCCTTGGGCGCCAAGGCCTGCAGCCGTGTCATCGACGACACCTACGCACGCTGCGGCCGGCCGGCGACGATTGATCTGCTGGACAACCTCAAGGCCATCGGGTTCAAACACTCGACGATCTCCGGGTTGTCGTTCGGCCTGACCGACCTGCGGATCCCCGCTAAGAAGCAGGAGCTCATCGACGCGACCCAGAAGAAAGTCGATCGTGTCGAGAAGGCCTACCACGCCGGTGCCATCACCGAGCGTGAACGCTACAACCAGTTACTTGACCTCTGGACACACTGCCGAGAAGGCGTCACCAAGGAACTGCTCAAGGAACTGCGGAACGACCGCCGTGACGAGAATGGCAAACCCCTGCCCTGCGACGGGACCGAGGGTCGGCTCGCCATCAACCCCGTTTACGTCATGAGTAAGGACGCATCCGGTGCCCGTGGTAACGTCAGTCAGGTCCAGCAGCTCGCGGGTATGCGTGGTCTGATGAGTAAGCCGTCCGGCGAGATCATCGAGACACCTATTAAGGCCAACGCCCGTGAGGGTCTAAGCGTTCTGGAATACTTCTCCTCGACACACGGTGCGCGTAAGGGCCTGGCCGACACCGCGTTGAAGACCGCCGACTCGGGCTACCTCACACGTAAGCTCGCCGACGTTGCTCAGAACGTCTTTATCAGCCAGAACGATTGCGGCACCAAGCAGGGCATCACCAAACGCGCACTGTACAAGGGCGAGGAAATCGACGTCCCGCTGCGTGAGTGCATCGTCGGTCGAACCGCCCGCGAAACGATCCGCAATCCGATCACAGACGAGTTGATTGTTGCCGAGAACGAGTTGGTCACCGATGAAGCGGCCCTGAAGATTGAGGGCCTGGGCATCGATGCGGTCATGGTTCGTTCGGGTCTGACATGCGAATCCCATCACGGGATCTGCGCCCTGTGTTACGGGCAGGACCTGTCCACGGGCCGTCTTGTCGAAGAGGGTCTGGCCGTCGGTATCATCGCCGCCCAGTCCATCGGCGAGCCCGGCACGCAGCTGACCATGCGTACGTTCCACACCGGCGGCGTCGCCACGACCAGCCTGATCGAGAGCGCTTACCAGGCGTCCCAGGCCGGCACCATCGAGATCCGAGACGCCAACGAAGTCCCCACCGTCGATGAAGACGGAAACGAAACGCTGGTCGCACTGAAGCGCAACGGCGAAGTCGCCGTCTTGGATGACAAGGGCCGTGAGCTCGAGAAATTCAAGGTCCAGTACGGCTCATACATCCGCGTCAAGCCAGGCACTCAGGTCAAGCGTGGTCAGATCCTGGTCCAGTGGGACCTGCACCGTACCGCGATCCTCGCGGAGAAGCCCGGCATCATCCGTTTCGAGGATGTTGTCATTGGCGAGACCGTCCGCCCCGAGGCCGAGGCGCCCGGTAAGGGCAAGAAGAAGAAGGATCAGGACAGCGAAAAAAACGAGAGCCTGGTCGTCATCGAGCACAAGGGCGAGATGCACCCGCGGATCGTCATCGAAGACACCGACGGCAAGATCCTCGACTTCCACTACCTCCCCGCCAAGGCGCGTATCGACGTCGAGCAAGGCCAGGCGATCGAGGCCGGGCAGATGCTCGCTCGTCAGCCCCGTGAGGCGACCGGGTCCAGCGACATCGTCGGCGGTCTGCCACGGGTCACCGAGATCTTCGAGGCCCGTCGGCCCAAGGACGCCGCGATCATGGCGGAGATCTCCGGCGACGTCGAGCTCCGCAGCGACCGGCGCCGCGGCAAGATGACCATCATCGTCAAATCCGACGCAGGCTTGGAATCCGAGCACCATGTCCCGCAGGACCGTCACCTGCTGGTCCACACCGGCGACTTTGTCGAAGCCGGCGATCCGTTGATCGACGGCCCGCTGGTTCCGCAGGACATCCTGCGTGTCAAGGGTGAAGAGGCTCTCTACAACTACCTCCTCGAAGAGGTACAGAACGTCTACCGTGCCCAGGGCGTGCCCATCAACGACAAGCACATCGAGATCATCGTCGCGCAGATGATCCGCAAGGTCAGGGTCGAAAACCCGGGCGAAGCGGACCTGCTGCCCAACGAGGTCATCGACAAATTCCGTTTCCGTTCCGCCAACGATTCGATCATCAAGTGCCTCAAGGTCAAGGAGCCCGGCGACAGTGGCCTGCCCGACGGGACGATTGTCACCAAGAGCGAGCTTAAAGACATCAACGCCAAGCTCGAGGCCGACGGCAAGGAAACTGCCAAGACCACCAAGTGCCGTCCCGCCAACGCCAAGACCCTGTTGCTGGGCATCACCAAGGCCAGCCTCCAGAGCGAATCCTTCCTCTCCGGCGCGTCTTTCCAGGAGACCACCAAGGTCCTCACCGAAGCCGCCTTGGCAGGCAAGATCGATCCGCTGGAAGGCCTCAAGGAGAACGTCCTGCTGGGTCACCTGATCCCGGTCGGTACGGGGTTCAAGAAGTACACCGGCATGAAGGTCATCAAACTCGCCGAGCCCCCGACCCAGGAACTGCCCAGCCGCGAGGAGGAACTGGAAGATGCCGCCGCCATCGCTGAGGCCGCAGGTGCCGAAGCACCCGGCGAGATCGAAACCACCGTCGGCGAATCGCGCCTCGTCGCTCAACTGCTGGGCGAAGAGATGCCCGGCGGGAAAAAGAGCTGACACACGGTTAGTTCAATCACATTGATTCCAAAGCCCACGTCTAACGGCGTGGGCTTTTTTTGAGCGGTTTTATTTTAACCGTAGCGGGTGATGTTTAGCCGCCGCTGCCACGCGGCGTACCCCTGGCGTGGCCGCCCGGGCTAAAACCGTTGTACAACGCTAGAGA
>JAJDCT010000237.1 GCA_029260695.1 Phycisphaeraceae bacterium | reverse complement strand
CCCCCGACGGGTCACCGGATGGTCCGGCTCCAGGTCGAACATCGCCCACTCTTCGAGCTTGGAGTACAGCGTCATCAACCGGTGACGGGCCAACTCAACTGTCAGGATGTACGGCTCGATGCGCTCGGGGAGCAGGCAGGTCTGGATCGACAACTCCCCCAACTCACCCACCGGATGCAGCAGGCACAACGCAGCCGGGCCAGACTCCCGCTTTTCGCAGACGACCGCTCCACGCTCGCTGCTGATATCCGCCCGTACCGCGCTGGTATCTGCGCCCACCAGATAGGTGTTGCGTAACGGCCAGTCGTCGGCCGGTCGGCCGTTATCAAAAACCAGAAACTTCAGCATCGTTTAGCCGTGGGGGATGATGACGGGATCAAATAACGCCTGGGTTCGTGTTTCGGTTCACGTCTGAATCCGCGGGCTTGCAAGCCACATCCCCCAGCGCCACGCGTACAAGTGCAACACTTGTCTCCAATAGTGATTATGGCTGCTCCCCCATGACATTGCAATGACCAGCCGTACAACTATCGTCAAACAACCCGACCGCCATCAAGGCCACAGCAACGCCCCCGCCACCACCACCCACATCGCCACCGCGATGATCAGCTTCCCCAGGGCCCCCCAGAAACGCCCAATCGCCGCCCCTTTACCGCCCCGCAACGCCGGCTCCCATTCACGCCCAGCCCAAAGATCACCCAGGATCGAGAACAGCCCGCTGCCGACCACCGCCCCAATCAGCGTCCCGATCACAGGCAAAAACGCCAGCAAGATCGTACCGACGATGGCACCGGTCACGCCCCCCACCACCGCCAATACCGCCGCCCGTCTCGACGATTTCTCCTTCACCGCGCCTAGCGCCGGGCCAAGGAATTCAACCAACTCCCCCAGCAACGCCAGTATCAATAACCCAAGCAGCGTCCAACCCGTGATCAGCCCGCCGCCACCGCCGTCACCCCCCGACCACCCATTCCAACGCCACCACGCCACTGCCACCGTCGCCCCCAGCATCAGCCATGTCCCAGGAAGCTGCAACGCCACAAGGAACACCCCCACCGCGTTCACCAGCAGCAGCAACACCGAAACCAGAATCAACACCGTGGTATCAAGCATGGCTAGATCATAACCTCTGCCCCTTAGAGACAGTCGAAGCCCGGCCCAGGATATGGCACGCCGTCTGACTCAATTGCACGCTGGAAGTGTTACGGCCTCACACACGCAGAAAGACTTTGTGGCGGTAAAGGAACCACAGGAACAGCCACTTCAGGCAGATCGAACCGCTGATCAGAATTAGCGGGGCGTAGATGCCCACGAGCGGTGCAACGCCACCTAACAGGTAGTCGGCGGCGTGCGGGAAGTCGATGATGCGGGGAGCCATGTAAATTGTAATAGCGTTGAGACCGATCACACGGAAGAAGAAAGTCCAGCGATTGACCTGCCAGACGTCGATGACCAGGTAGAACCCCGCCAGCAGCATCAGGCTGATCCCCCCGGCCTGCAGATTAAACGTCGTCGTCCACGCCGCCTTGATCGGCGGGTACCACGGCGCAATCGCCAGGCCGATCCCCAAAGACACCATGCCCGCGAGTGCAAGTGTCACCGCCTTGCGCGTGCCACCGCCTTGGCCGTCACGCAGCACCGAACCGGCCAGAACACCCATCAGCGTGATCCCCGTCGCTGACACGATGCACAGCAAACCCTCGGGGTCGAACATCTGGACGCCGTCGACCTTGCCGTAGAGTTGGCCCGGCAGAAGCATGCGGTCGATGTAGCCGTTGATGATCCCCTCGGGGGTCAGCACACCTGCGCCCACGCCCGGCACCGGGACGAACAACTGCACCGCCGCGTAGCCAACAAGGATCCCGATCAGCCAGACAAACCTTGCATGGAAGCTGTCTGTGAACAGCACGATCAGCGACGCAAACAGATACGCCAACCCGATCTGCCCCAGCACGCTCGCCACGCGGAGTGTTGAGAAATCGAGTTTCAGGATGCGGTTACAGACAAGGCCCAGCACGACCAGCACCGCAGCCCGCCACATCACTTTTCTCAGCAGCACACGGCGTGTCGCCCCGCGCTGACGCCGGCCGGCAAATGCGTAAGGGATCGCCACACCCGCCATGAACATGAACAGCGGGAAGATCATGTCGTAGGCCCGCAGCCCCTCCCACTTCACATGCGTCAACTCCCCCGCCACCGTGTCCGCCCAACGCCAGTCCGTCACCTCAGCCAGTTTCCGGAACAGCGCATCCCCCCCGATAATCCAGAACATGTCGAAACCACGCAGCGTGTCCAGCGATAGCAGCCGCCGGGAGGTCAGATCGGGGGTTTGAGTTGATTCAGACATTCACATGGCTCCGTGCATGGCCAAGAGACCTGTAATACAAAATCACTCTTTCACATGGCGCGTTTGTCACTAATCCACCGCTTTGCCGGGGGATTCCGCCATTGGTTTAGCTCGCGGCTATCAATGGTTCGCTACGCCAGGACCGAGCACGCTCTAACGAGAAACCTGCACGCCACAGCTGTAGACGCTGGGATTATTGCCTTACGAAGCGTGATGTCATCTGACACACGCATAGGCCCTATCCATTATTTCGGCTGCCAGTTGGCACCCCCGCGGTCAGGTTTTCAGTGCGGAACGCCAGAAGCGAAGCAAAGTAAAGAGGACCCAGAAGGTGGCGATGGCATAGAGAAGCGGCATGCCATACCTCCAGAATTCGTGCATATAAAGG
>JAJDCT010000236.1 GCA_029260695.1 Phycisphaeraceae bacterium | reverse complement strand
GATGGGATGGACAACGCGGCGCTGGCGGGGTTGGTAGCCACGGCACAGGGTGGCGGGGCACGGGTGGTGCTGGACCTTGATGGGAATACATTGGGCTCTGCTTTGCAGAATCTGAGGCAGCCGGTGTGGATGATCAGCCCGAATCGGTCGGAGTTCGCAGCGGCATTGGGGCACAGCGGCGAGATGTCGTATCAGGACACGCTGGAAGCGGCACGGATGATCGTGAATCAGACAGATGAGCAAGCGAAGGCGGAGTCTGTGGAAGAATCTGGGGGCCGGTGTGTGTTGGTGAGTATGGGTCGCGAAGGCGGGCTGCTGGTGAACGAGTCCGGTGCATACCGGGGTGTGTGTGAAGTGGATCACGACCGGGTCGTCAGCACGGTCGGCAGCGGGGATTGTCTGGTCGCCGCGGTGATTGATGCGCACCTGCGCGGGCTTGGGCCAGCCGAGGCGCTTGGCCGAGGCTTGGCGGTCGCCACAGCCAGCACCCTGAACGCCAAACCCGCAGACTTCGACCTGCAAGAGGTGCACGAATTGACCAGGTCGACACGTGTTGAAACAGCATCGCCCGTCCACGAATAAGACATTACTTCGACAGGTTTAACGCAAGGGGTCTGACATGGCATCACTACTCACATTATATGGGGCCAACTGGTGCCCTGACTGTCGGAACACCAAGATGTATCTCGGCGAGATCGGCGTCGAATACGATTGGGTGGATATCGATACGGACCCCGATTCAAACAAGCGGATTGCCGAGCTTAACAACGGCAAACGTGTTATCCCAACGATCGTTCTGTCTTCCGGCGAGGTGATGGTGAACCCATCCAATGCGGAGATCGCCGAGCGGTTAGGGATCAAGAGCACTGCGGCAAAGCCTTTCTATGACCTGGTGGTTGTGGGCTCTGGGCCGGCGGGCCTTACATCCTCTCTGTATGCGGCGCGGGAGGGGCTAGACGTGCTGGTTATCGAGCGAGGCCCCGTGGGTGGACAGGCATCGGTCACGGATCGCTTGGATAATTTCCCGGGTTTTCCCGAGGGGATCAGCGGCAGCGAATTCAGCGACCGTCTTCGGAGGCAGGCCGAGCGTTTCGGCGTCGAACTGCTCCTTGCGACCGAAGTCGCCTCTCTAACCACCGGCCATGGCTACATCGATATCGCCACGGCCGGCGGTCAATCCGTGCGCAGCCGGGCGGCCCTCATCACCACGGGTTCTACTTACCGACGGTTGAATGTCCCCGGCGAGGAAGATTTTATCGGCGCAGGCATCCACTTCTGCGCAACCTGCGATGGCCCGTTCTATAAAGGCAAGCGCGTGGCTGTGATCGGCGGCGGCAACAGCGCCGCCGAGGAGGGCCTGTTCCTCACCCGATTTGCAGAATCGGTTGACGTGCTTGTCCGTGGCGATGAGATGTCCGCAAGCCCGTTTATGGTTGAAAAACTAAAAGAGCATCCGCAGATCACCATACACACAAACACGAAGATTCAGCGGTTCGAAGGGGACGGATCGCTGGCACGCATCATGGTAAAGCGTGACGGTCAATCTGATTCGCTTGAGGTGGATGGTGTATTTGTGTTCATCGGCCTAAAGCCCAACACGGGTTGGCTTGTCGATGTCGTTGAACTGGACGGCACAGGGTTCGTGGTGACAAAAACTAATCTCGAGACCAGCCTGCCCGGCGTATTCGCGGCCGGCGATGTGAGGCTCGGGAGCACTAAACAGGCGGCCAGTGCGGCAGGTGAAGGGGCTACGGCGGCCCTGATGATACGCGAATACCTCAAGACGTCGGTGTAAGTTACTGCGGTGCTGCCCCGCCGGTTCGCATGATTCTGGTCGGCATAGACACGGATAGAAGACCTCATTGTGTTCGTAGCCTGCTATGGGGTCGTACGGATCACGAATAAAACTCGTGCCCACCATCATGGCCAATCCCCGGGCAAAGCCGGGTGCTGAGGGAAACACTGCCCCCTGGGAATCAAGCAGAATCCGTATAACTCTGTCATGAAAAAACGCCGCCCGTGGCGGGGCGGCGTTATTCCCGGAACTATTTGGTTTGTCGGCGGTGGTTTACGCGGCGCTGCGTTTGGTGGTGCGGCGTTTTCTGCCGACGGTCCGTTGGTCGGGGGTCATGCGGCGGCCGGGCTCGGCTTGGAGTTGCTCGACCAGCTCGGTGGGGTTGTTGGCCCAGAGGTCCGCGCCGATTTCCTCGGCCAGCCCATCGGCCCGGTTGAAGACACCGCCACCGACGATCACCTGGACGTGTTCGTTGGCACCGATTTCGTGCATGCGGTCGATCAGCAGGCGTGTGGCGGGGACGGTGGAAGAGACGGCCCCGAAGATCACGAGTTTGTCGGCTTTGAGCTCGGTGAGTTGTTCGACGACTTCATCGTTGGCGATGCCTCCGCCGGCGTAGAAGACGGTGTACCCGTCGGCTTCGAGCAGGTCGGCCGCCATCTGGGCGGCGATCTCTTCGGACTGTTCTGCGCCGCTGACGATCAGGACCTTGGTGCCGCGGCGGGTGGACTGCTCCAGGCGGATCTGCATCTGGTCCACGAGCTGGCGGAGCAGACGGGTCGCGAAGTTGTAGGCAAGCGGTGTGAGCTGGTCGTTGCGGTGGAGGTTTTGGAATTGATCCAGGGTCGGCCAAAACAGGTGGCTTAGGATCTTGGTTGCGGGTGTGTCCGCTTGCAGGGCCTTGTCGACGATGTCCCGCGCTGCTGCGCGGTCGCCGCTGATGAGGCTGGTGAAAAAGCGTTCTTGAAGGACGTTACGTCGACTCGCCATGCGAACTCTCCAACATAAAAAGGGCACTTAGCCGCTGCGGTTCGGGCAGCCCGTCCTTGTGGCTGCATGGGTCAGTTGTCACATCCCGCTACGGCTGGCTGGGCCAGTATCCACTCCGGTGGACCCCCCTGGGCTTTCCCTGAGAACCGTTGTGCGGCGACTCCCTATTCATCGGGATCGCGGCGGAAATTCTCCACCCGACGGGTTGGTGGATCGTGATCGGACTTGGTCTGTTAAATCACTTTGTAATAACACTTTATGGCAAACCCACGACCCGATAAACTGCCTGGCATGTCCTCAATAGGGTAGCCCAGCCGAGGATTCATTTTTATAGGACGGTCTAAAGTCAACGATACGATGGGCCGAGGGGCAAGGCGGAGAAGTAAATTCCATGCGATAGGCTAATATCCGGGATCAAACCCCCGGGCTTATTCGTCTATGCTTATATAGAGGCGACGATTGAATCCTGATAGTGATCTATGAGGCAACTGACTATGAGATTTGAAACCCTGTTGAAGTGTTGGGCTCTGCCGGCGGTCCTGTTGTTGGCGGCGGTGGCTGGGTGTTCGACGAACCCGGCGACGGGTGAGAGCCAGTTGAATTGGATCAGCACCGAGAGGGAGAAGTCACTGGGCGCGGAGGCGTCTCCCCAGTTCGTCAAACAATACGGCGGGGATATCCCATCAGCGTCGATCCAGGCGTACGTCAGTGATATTGGTCACAGGCTGGCGGCGGTGAGTGAGCGGCCGGACCTGGAATGGGAGTTTCATGCGGTGGACTCGGCGGTGATTAATGCGTTTGCGCTGCCGGGTGGGAAGGTGTTCGTCACACGCGGGCTGATGGAGGAGCTTAAGAGCGAGGCGCAGCTTGCAGGCGTGCTGGGGCACGAGGTCGGGCACGTCACGGCTCAGCATATCGGACAGCAGATGACACGGGCGATCATCATCACCGGTATCGGTGTGGGCGTCGGGGTTGCCGGCGAGCAGTCGGATGATGATTGGATGAAGGTCCTGGGGGTCGGCACGAGCGTCGGCGGGGGGCTCTACATGCTCAGCTACGGGCGGAATCAGGAGACCCAATCCGATGAGCTGGGTCTGCGCTACATGACCCGTCTTGGTTATAACCCG
>JAJDCT010000235.1 GCA_029260695.1 Phycisphaeraceae bacterium | reverse complement strand
GACCACGACGACAACGTGGTGATCATCTGCTCGATCGAGAACTTCGACCCGATGGGCGTGCACACCGGCGACTCGATCACGGTTGCGCCGGCCCAGACTTTGACGGACAAGGAATACCAGCGGCTGCGAGACGCTTCGTGTGCGATCATCCGGGCGGTCGGGGTCGAGACGGGCGGATCGAATATCCAGTTCGGGATCAACCCGGACAACGGGGATGTGGTCGTCATCGAGATGAACCCGCGTGTGTCGAGGTCCAGTGCGCTTGCGAGCAAGGCGACGGGGTTCCCGATCGCCAAGATCGCTGCGAAGTTGGCGGTGGGTTATTCGCTGTGGGAGTTGCCCAATGACGTGACGGGCAAGACGGTGGCGTGCTTCGAGCCGACGATTGATTATGTGGTGACGAAGATCCCACGCTGGACGTTTGAGAAATTCCCCGAGGCGGACGAGACGCTGACGACGCAGATGAAGTCTGTCGGTGAGGCGATGTCGATCGGGCGGACATTCAAGGAGAGCCTGCAGAAGGGCATCAGGTCGATGGAGGTCAAGCGGTTCGGGCTTGGGCTCGATGCCAACGATAAGTGGCTCAACGCCCGGCGTGACAAGAAGAACGCGGACGGGTCGGCGATTGAGTGGCCGATCGACGAGACGAAGCTTAGCCGCAAGCTCACGGTGCCGTCGCAGGGGCGGATGTACTACCTGCGTTATGCGTTCAAGATGGGCTGGTCGATCGACCAGGTGTACGCGGCGACGAAGATTGATAAGTGGTACCTGGATCAGCTTAAGCAGTTGGTGGACTTCGAGGACGTGTTGATCGGGTTCGAGAAGCTTGAAGATGTGCCGCGCGGGGTGCTATTCAAGGCAAAACAATTCGGGTACTCCGACCCGCAGTTGGCGAACCTGTACCTCGGTGAAATCAGCACGGATACGATTTTGAAGGTGCGGGCGCACCGCAAGGCGTTGGGTGTGACGCCGGTGTACAAGCTGGTGGATACATGCGCCGCCGAGTTTGAGGCCCAGACGCCTTACTACTATTCGACGTATGAGACGCCGGTGCGGGTCATTGGCGAAGATGGGGTGGTGGCGGAAACCGTTGAGGACGAGGTGCGGGTCACTGACAAGAAGAAGGTCATTATCCTCGGCGGCGGTCCCAACCGGATCGGCCAGGGGATCGAGTTTGATTACTGCTGTGTGCAGGCGGCGTTTGCGGCCGACGAGATGGGCTACGAGTCGGTGATGGTCAACTCGAACCCGGAGACGGTGTCGACGGACTACGACACGTCGGACCTGTTGTTCTTCGAGCCTTTGACGCTGGAGGACGTATTAAATCTTTGTGAACGGCTCAACGGCGGTGCGTTTGACGCCCCCGGTGTCCCCGGGTCCCCCGGGTCCCCCGGATCAGGCGGCCCCCCCGGTCTAGTCCATGGCGTGATCGTGCAGTTCGGCGGACAGACGCCTTTGAACCTGGCGCACGGGCTGGAGAAAGCAGGTGTTCCGATCATCGGTACGCCTGTCGATTCGATCGACCTGGCAGAGGACCGCGACCGGTTCAGCGGCCTGATGAACGAGCTTGGGATCAAGCAGCCGGACAACGGGATCGCGTTGGATGTGGATGAAGCGATCAGGGTTGCCAATGAGATCGGGTACCCGGTGCTGGTTCGGCCGAGCTTCGTGCTGGGCGGGCGTGCGATGGCGACGGTCTACGACGATGAGCAGTTGAAGTATTACATGGCGATCGCGTTGGGCGCCAGTGATCTGGCGGGGCAGCCGATCCTGATCGACCAGTTCCTGGCCGAGGCGGTGGAGTGTGATGTGGATGTTATTGGGGATTGGGGATTGGGGATTGGGGATTCGGGTTTAGATCAGACAACCATTTCGGTGCCCCAACCCCCAACCTCCAAATCTCAATCCCTAATATGCGGTGTGATGGAGCATATCGAGGAGGCGGGGATCCACTCGGGAGACTCGGCGTGCACGATCCCGCCGTACTCTTTGCCGGCCGAGGTGGTTGAAGAACTGAAGAGCCTGTCGCGTAAGTTGGCGGAGTCGTTGAGTGTGCGTGGGTTGATGAACGTGCAGTGGGCGGTGCGTCGGCCGGGTGATGAAAGAAAGAAGCACGAGATCTATGTGATCGAGGTGAACCCGCGAGCCTCACGGACCGTGCCGTTTGTGAGTAAGGCCTGCGGTGTGTCTTGGGCTTTGATCGCGGCGAAGGTGATGATCGAGAAGCAGCTATCGGAGTTGGGCGTGACCGAGGAGATTGTGCCCAAGCACACGTCGGTGAAAGAGTCGGTGTTCCCGTTCAGCAAGTTCCCGGGTGTGGACGTGATCCTCGGGCCGGAGATGAGGTCGACCGGCGAGTGCATGGGTGCTGACACTAATTTCCCGGTGGCGTTCGCGAAGAGCCAGATGTCTGCGGGGGTGCCGCTTCCGACCGATGGGAAGGTGTTCCTGTCGGTGCGTAACAGCGACAAGCCGGCGGTCGAGTCGATCGCGCGTCGGCTGGTCGAGATGGGGTTCGAGGTCTACACCACCGGTGGGACGCACTCGCACCTTCTGGAGCGCGGCGTGGAAACGATCCGGCTGCATAAGATCAGCGAGGGACGCCCCAACGCGACGGACCTGATCAAGAACGGCGAGTTGGGGCTTGTGATCAACACCCCCACACGCAAGGGCCCGGCGACGGACGAGGGCAAGCTCCGCGCTACCGCCGTACGGTTTAATACCCCGATGATCACCACCCTGACTGCGGCGACTTGTGCGCTCGACGGGATCGCGGCGTTGCGTGAGGGGGCTTGGGAGGTGCGTGCGTTGCAGGACTATTTCCCGCAGGCGGCGCAGCGGGCTGAGGCCGAGGTAGCGCGGTCGTGAACTTCTGAGGAAGACAGGGCCGCCAATGAATGCAAATAAACGCGAATAATGAAGAGCCAGTCTTCTCTTCATTTGAGTTCATCTGCGTTTATCTGCGTTCATTTGCGGCTGGGCCGGTTTCACCTTATCTATAGCGTTGTACAACGGTTTGGTCTGGGCGGCCACGCCCGGAGTACACCGTGTGGCCGCGGCGGCTAAACATCACCCGCTACGGTTAAAATAAAACCGCTCTAATACGGATCACGATTAAAACTCGTGCCCATCATCATGGCCAATCCCCCGGCAAAGCCGGGGCTGAGGGAAAAACTGCCACCCATGAGTCAAGCAGAATCCGTATAACTCATCAGAGTTTTCTCATCTCCGTTGTCTTGTGCGGGCCACAGGTATATAAAAAAACCCCGCACGGCTGCGCGGGGT
>JAJDCT010000234.1 GCA_029260695.1 Phycisphaeraceae bacterium | reverse complement strand
GGAAAGCTACACTCAAAAGGTGTGGCCGGTGACGGGCCTTGCAAGCGGATCGCCCCGGCCAGATGACGGATAAACAGGACGCGGACTCGACCCGGTCCCGCTGATCCCGCGCCTGCCGTTACCGCCGGGACCTCGTGGGGTCTTTTAGATAAGCAACTTCAACCGCCAGGACGCGGAGGACGCAAAGGAAGACAGAAATCAAGAGCTAACCACAGAGGCACAGAGACACAGAGACACAGAGAAGATCAAGGCGTGTGTAACAGTGATAAACGCTGATGAACGCTGATAAGGTTTTTGCTTAGCGGCTTGGCCTAGCTCTTCATCACCGTTCATCAGCGTTCATCACTGTTTCAATCCCTGTCTGCCTCCGCGCTCTTTGAGCCTTGGCGGTGATCCTCCCATGATATTTTCATACCTCTACATCTGCGTCATCTGCGTCATCTGCGGATATGCCTTCTCCCCGTTATCTCTGTCCCCCGCCTTGCTCTGTGGTAAATTCTCCCCCGCCTAACCCCCCGCTTCAAGCAGCGCCGACACATGCGCCACCACTCCGCGTGACAGCGCGCCCAGGTCGTATCCGCCTTCCAACACTGACACCAGCCGGCCGGCGCAGTGTGTTTTTGCTGCCTCAACAAGCCGGCGGGACATCCACTCAAAACCCTCTGTCGTCACATCCATCTCCGCAAGCGGGTCCTCGACCGCGGCATCAAACCCCGCAGAAATCAGCAGGAACTCCGGCCGATAGTCCGCCAACCGGGGCAACACCTGCGACTCAAACGCCTCCCGATAAATTTCGTCACCACCGCCGGACGCAAGCGGGATGTTCAAAGTAAAACCCTCACCCCCTGCCTTACCGATCTCCTGTGCGTAACCGGTGCCGGGATAACAGGTGATGGGCTCTTGATGGAGGCTGATGAACAGCACGTCTTCGCGGTCTTCAAGCAGGTGCTGCGTGCCGTTGCCGTGGTGCACATCAAAGTCGACGATGGCGACCCGTTGCAACCCCTGTTCCCGGGTGAGGTGATCAGCGGCCAGCGCGATGTTGCCGAACAGACAAAACCCCATCGACTCACCCGCCTCGGCGTGGTGCCCCGGAGGACGCACCGCACAGAAAGCATTATCGACCGAGCCCGCCATCACCAATTTAGTGGCTTCCAACACCCCACCGGCAGCCAGCAAAGCGACCTCTGCGCTGTCTACACAGATCGTCGAATCGGGTGTATCCATGAAAGGCAGGTTGTTTTGGCAGCTATCCAGACAACGCCGGACATACTCGGGCTGGTGCAGGCGTTGAATGTAAGCCGGGTCGGCCTTGGAAAACGCGGGCCGATGCAGCCGGCCAAGCAGCCCCGCCTCGTCCAGACCCTGCATCACCGCACGCAGCCGGTCCGGCCGCTCGGGGTGGCCCACCCCGGTCTTGTGATGCAAGAATCGTTCGTCATAGATCAGTGCGGTAGACATCGCGAGCCATCATCCACCGTACTCGCTCGGCAAGCAAACAGCGGTCAATCCGCCATCAATGACTCAAGCCGTTCGATCACCCCGTCAACCGTCAGGCCCGTAATAGTGAGCGTTTTTTGTGGCTTGGATGTGCCAACCGACACCTCGACATCACGACCTGGGACGCCCAACCCTTCTGCAATGAGTTTGCACACCGCCTTGTTCGCCTTGCCCCCCTCAGGCGGCGCGGCAACCGCCAGCTTCAACCGATCACCCAGCATCCCCACCACCTTGCTGCGGCTGGCACCCGGCACCACCTTCACCCGCAACGCGACCCCCTCCCCGGAAGAACCGACCGCGGCGGTGATATCTTTATCCTGTGGCATGTCCGTAGCCTGTCACGGTTTGGGTGGTAACGATGGTAACGGATTTGACAGCATTAATTAGCCCCATGGCTGGCACAACACGACGTAGTCACCCACGCCGGGGCACGGGTATCATAGAGTTGATTGGACACATTGCGGAGGCGAGCCCGTTGGACACCGTGAATCAACCCAGCCCAGCCGATGCCCCCGGCTCCCCCGGCTCCCCGGCATCTCAACCCGCGCTTTGGCGTCGGCCCGGGTGGCTGCGTGCGCCGCTGCTGGCGGTCGTGTGGGCGGCGCTGCTGGTCTACGGGTCGTTGCTGCCCTGGGGTTTCGACCTCAACAGCGCAATCATCGAGGCTGGGGGCATGAGACCCGCCATCACAGGTTGGATCACCAGCCCGTCGTGGGTCCCCGTGGTTACTCTGACTTCGTCGTTTGGCGTGCCAAACTGGGCCAGCGATCTGGTGTTGAACCTGCTGCTCTACGGGCCATTGGGTGTGCTGCTTCGACTGACAATGTCACGACTGACCGGACGACACATCGTGCAGATCGTATCGGCGGTGGCGGCAATCGTAGCGCTTAGCTGGATGATCGAATCGACCCAGAGCCTGATCCCAGGGCGGTACGCATCTATTCAAGACGTGCTTGCAAACTCACTGGGAGGGTGTGCCGGGGTGATGCTCGGGCACCGGATCAACTCTGCCTGGCGGGCCGGGGCATTTACCCTCTACCGCTGGACTGCAAATCCGATGGGCGCATTACATCACCGCCTGCACACGCACAGGACCCGGCCTGCTGTGATGTTCATCGCGCTTGCGGTCAACGCGGG
>JAJDCT010000233.1 GCA_029260695.1 Phycisphaeraceae bacterium | reverse complement strand
GCCTCCGGCTGGGTCGAGCTGACTGGCTCAATGGGATCCTGAAGCCCCAAAGCGGATGCGCTCAGCAGCAGGCGTGCCTCCAGCTCCTGAAGGCCGGGGCTCGGCAAAACTGAACGACCGGCGTCTGGCCGGTTCTGGCCGGGATCCTGAGTCATCCTGACTTCCTTTTCAACTGTGTAAATATCGCCCTACACCTGAACAGCCCGCAGAGCGGTGTTATTACATAAGAATACCCCGGAACCCCCCTTCATTCCAGTAAAATCCACTAAATTTGATGTGAATGGCCCACGGGGATCCCTGGATAGCACTCTGAGCCACACAATCACAGCTGCGGTGACGAGCTCAATAGCAAGTGGCCTCTACTTGGGGACCCCATAGAGGAAACCCAGAGCCTGCTCGATCCGGTCGGCCCCTGCCTGCTCGTTATGCTTGGCACCTTCCACTTCCAGGTATTCATACCCCACCCCCCGCTCTAGCCCGGCCCGGCCGAACAACTCCGCAAGCTCCCGGGCATAGACCACAGACGATGGGAATTCCTCCCCCGGCGCGGCCCGGCCTTCCGCGGTCCCAATATCCAGCCAGAAGCGTGTGTCACGCATCCAGCCGGTGTCTTTGGCCTGCCATTGGTTCATCAGCTGGCGTTCATCCCACCAAAGCGCCGGCGAAACCCCACCGCACCGACCAAAAACATCGGGATAAGCACCAGCCATATACAGCGAGATCAGCCCGCCCAATGACGAACCCGCGACCCCGGTCTTCTCACGCCCCGGCTGAGTCCGGTAGGTCTGGTCGATAAACGGCTTGACTTCCTCGACCACGAATCGCGCATAAGCATCGGGCTTGTCACCCTCCGGATGGGGCGTGTACTCCGTCACCCGCTCGGCGTTGTTATACATCCCCACAATGATGATCGGCTCGATCTCGCCATGAGCAATCAAACGCTCCGCTGCTTCGTCGACCCGCCATTCGTGTCCGGCAAACGAAGTACTGGCGTCAAAAATATTCTGTCCGTCGTGCATGTACAACACGGGGTAGCGCCGATCTGCCTGCTCGTTGTACCCCGGCGGGAGGTAGACCAGCAGCGTGCGGTCGTTGCCGAGTATCTCCGAGTGGAAACCGTTGTGCCTGCGGATGTCGCCGGTCAGCGTCGGTTCAAGTTGCTGGGCTCGACCACCGGACCAACCGGCGATCACAGCCTTGACCTGCTTATCCTGGTCTACAATGACATATCGGTTATCGATCTCACCGCCGATCTCATTCTTCTCAACCGTCTGCCATGAACCCCGGGTAGCTTTGAACTGAACATGCGCACCGCGCGTGAACGCCAGGTTCCCATGGTAAGTACCGTCGTCCTGCCGCTGAAGCCTAAGACCCTTGCCGTCCCAGTTGCCCAGCAGCGCGTGATCACCTGACAGGTGGATCGGCTCACCCTCTGGCGTATCCGCCGGGACTGTGACAACGAATTGGATCATCACGTTGTCTGAAACCTCAGCGGGGTCCTGTGCCACGGCGCAACCCGACAACGAAGACAAAAGCAGTGTCAATACACACACAAAACGGGTTTCCCAGATCATCGCGCAAACCTCCTATGCCCAAACCCCCATGAAAAACGGCCGCCCGGAATGGACGGCCGTCGTGATGCTTTTGCGGCCCGGTGGGTCGTGTTTTACTCGTCGATCTCGGCGGCGATCGGCTCCGCCTGGTCTTGATCGACCAGCTCGCCTTCCGCCTCAGCTTCGCCCTCTTCGAGCTCTCCCGCAGGCTTGTCGGAGACGATCCATAGCTTGATCTCGGCCTTGAGTTCCTTGTCGATCACGACAGGGATCTGGTAGCTATCCAGACGCTTCATCTGATCGCCGACGCGGACGTGACGGTCTTCGATCATGTCGAAGCCCTCATCACGCAGGGCCTGAGCGATCTCGTGTTGAGTCACGCCGCCGTACAACACGCCCTGCTCGTTGGCGGAACGCTGCAGCGTCAGCTCGAACTCGTTGATCTTCTCGATCAGCCCCTCGTGCTGCTTGCGGACCACCGCCATCTCCGCTGCCACTTCCTCACGGCGGGCGGCGAGCCTTTTAATCGCGGCCTCGCTGGGCTTGGTCCCCAACCCAAACGGCAGGAGGTAGTTGCGTGCGTAACCCGGCTTGACCTTAACGACATCGCCGACGATCCCAAGGTTAGCAACGTTGTCCAGTAGTAATAGTTCGATCTGCTTCATGTTGTCCTTCCTGATTGCTTGGAAAGTTAGGCGCCTGCCCGCGAGTCAACACGCCCGCGGCGATGCACCAGCATTGGTTTGTCTTCATCAATCCCCGGACGAATCCATGTCCGTCCTACACACCCGGGTTCTCCCCGGAAATACTTAAATCCAACGCAAATCCGGTTCCGCCCCTCAGCCCCCGGCTCTGCCGGGGGATCGGCCGAACCTACGGTTAAAGATTTCTAAAACGGTATGTCATCCTCATCCACTGGCTGATGTGCGGGGGCCGCACTGGCTGCCGCGGGGGCACTTCGGCCCGAACCCCCGGCACCCCCGGCTCCCCCGGAGGAACGACCGCCCTGCTGGTAGCCGCCTTCACCACCACCGCCACCTTCACCGCCACGGGAATCCAGGAACTCAAACGTCTCCACGACGATCTTGAGCTTCGAGCGGTTCCCGCCGCTTTCTTTGTCCTGCCAGGTGTCCAGCTTCAGCCGGCCCTCGACGTACAACGGACGACCCTTCTTGAGGTACTGGTTGAGCACCTCGGCGGTGCGCCCCCACGCCTCCAGGTCCACGAAGGTTGTCTCTTCCTGCTTCTCGTTGGTCTGCTTGTTGAACCACGTCCGGTTGATCGCCATCCCCAGGTTCGCCACGGCCGTGTTGTTGGGCGTGTACCGCAGCTCCGGATCGCGCGTGAGGTTCCCCATCAGCATGACCTTATTGAGATTGGGCATCTTCCGTCTCCTGCGCGGGGTCGACTACGGGTCGGGTCTTACTCTTGTCTAACGCGGTCTTACTCAGAGGCTTCGGCGGCGGCGGGCTCGGCGGAGGCGGCAGGCTCGGCGGAGGCGGCAGGCTCGGCGGCGACGGCTTCGGCAGCGGCGGGCTCCGCAGGAGCAGCAACGGGGGCCGCTTTGTCGGCGGCGGATTCGGTCGCCTTCGCCTCGTCGGCTTGCTCGGCCTTCTGCTCACGCAGCTTCAACTCGGCTTCGCTGGTCTTCGCCTCTTCCAACTCCGCGTCGTACTCAACCTGCCCCATGTGGTCGCAGCGGGTCACCATCACACGCAGCACCAACTCCGAGAGGTTGCAGGTGTTTTCGACCTCGGACAACCGGGTCCCGTCCGCACGGAACATCGCCAGCAGGTAGATACCACGCTTCTGCCGCTTCACCGTGTACGACAGCTTGCGGTCGTCCCACTTGCGCAGGGTGATCACCTCGGCGTCGATCCGGCCAAGGATCTCACGGACGTGGTCGATCGCGGCCCCCATACCGCCACCGATCGCCGACTGGCTCATCAGGAACAGGCCTTCGTACAGATTGCTGTTGTCGAATTCTTCACTCATCAGGATGCGTCTCCTCGCCGCTCGGTGGCCCCGGCCGACGCAGTCGGGGCACTGGACCCACGCCAACGGGCGAGGCCAAGCGGTCATGTGTAGCCCCATAGGATACCCCGATCCCGCCCCCCGAGCAATGCCGCCACGGGGAGGCCAACAAGCCCTCCCGCCGCCCTCTACAGCCCCCCAGCCTTCGTTTAGCATCCGATCTGGACACCCCCCGCCCATCCTCAAACACCCCATCATTGCCCCAGACCTATCCCCACCTCGATAGTGTTTTCAGACGGCCCCGATGCCCGGCGGCGGCACAGTAATTTGGATCTAAATACAAAATATTCTATTTACTCCTCGACGTAGCAACACGACGATGGTAATTTGTTGGCAACAGATAATCGGGGCCCTGGAAAGCCCCTCCCCCTTCGCTCGATTAGGTCCGGTGGTGTGGGGGACAGGAGAGGAGAAAGTCGATCATGGTAGATCTCTACAGAGACGCCGGCCTGAGGCCGGTGCGCGGGCTGTTTGTGTCGCTGTTCTCAATAGGGTTATTGTGCATTAGTGCGCATGATGCCCCTGCCCAGGTCCCGG
>JAJDCT010000232.1 GCA_029260695.1 Phycisphaeraceae bacterium | reverse complement strand
TACCGCCAGGCGGTCGCGGTCACGCACTACCGCGGCTCGTTTCTGATTACCGACACAAGACGCCAGAGCATCCGCTGGGCCCTGCCGGCGATTCGGCTGACGTCGGCCGGTGGTACGCCGATGATCTTCAACGGCAAGCCTTACCCCGGCTCCATTGTGCTGGTCCCGACGACCAACGAAAACGGACAACCGACAGGGCGACTGGATGTGGTCAACCATGTGGGGATGGAGTCGTACCTGCCGGGCGTGATCGAGCGTGAGTTGTATGGGTCGTGGGACCCGGCTGCGTTCCGGGCTGCGGCTGTGGCTGCGCGGTCGTATGCGATCTTCGAGGCGTCGATGAGTGCGCATAAGCACTACGACCTGGAATCCACCACGGCGAGCCAGGCCTACGGAGGGCGGACGACCAACCCCAAGGCGCTCACGGCGGTAAGCCAGACGCGCGGGCTGTTGATTGAGTACAACGGCCGGGTGGTGCCTGCGTTCTATTCCAGTAGTTGCGGTGGTTCGGGGCAGGACGCAAAAGCGGCGTTCACCTGGCTGCCGGGCCTGCCAGACATGCAACCCCTGCGCGGCAAGGACCACGGGGGGTGGTGTCAGCAAAGCGATAAGTTCCGATGGGGCCCGGTGACACGCGCCAAGGCCACGCTCTCGTTTCGGATCAAGTCCTGGGGGGCCCAGCAAGACCACCCCATCAAGGCGCTGAGGGGCATCCGTCATATCCGTATCTCCCGGGTGAACGCGGTGGGTCGGCCGACGGCGTTTGCGGTGTCGGATCACGCGGGGATGACCTACACCCTGGGGCCCGAGCAGTTCCGCTTCGCCTGCAACGCCAGTGCGCCTGGGATCGCCAAGCCCACCAAGGGCCAATCGCTAAACAGCAGCCACGTCCAGGTGAAGGTCGCCGGGTCGACGGTCACGTTCTACGACGGTCGGGGCTATGGGCACGGCGTGGGCCTGTGCCAGTTCGGCACCCAGGGGCTCGCCAAGGCCGGCTACAACGAATACTCGATCCTGGCGTTTTACTACCCCGGGTCTCGTGTGGTCCAGGCGTATAAATAACCCCGTCCGCAACTGCAGCGCAGTGTCATACGGACTCTGCTTGATTCATGGGTGACAGGTTTTCCCTCAGCCCCCGGCTTTGCCGGGGGGATTAGCCATGATGATGGGCACGAGTTTTAATCGTGATCCGTATCAATCCTATCCGGGTAAGACTCGCTTGTTTATCCAACTTATCCAATTAAAAAAGCCCACGCCGATGGGCGCGGGCTTTTGTTTGTTAAACCGAAGTGTGTCTGATAGCGGTTTTCGATCGACGATCAATCGATGATCGAATAGGCTTGTCATCACTCCGAAGGCGGGGACTTTGGCGAGCGTCTGCCACCTGAGGCCTGAGCGATCTGGGTAGCCATCGACTGGGGGATGGTCGGGATCGTCTGGAGTTTCCATGACTCCATATCGAACCGGCTGGTGATGTACTCGACCGCCTCCTCGACGCTGTCGGTGACGTGGAAAAGATCCATGTCCGGGGGGCTGACCGTTTTGTATTTATCGACCATCGTGTTTCGCATCCAATCGACCAGCCCGTCCCAGAAATCGTGCCCGACCAGGACCACCGGGAACGGATCGATCTTGTTGGTCTGGATCAGGGTGATGGCCTCGAAAAATTCGTCCATCGTCCCGAACCCGCCTGGGAAACAGACGAAGCCGCAGGCGTACTTGACGAACATAACCTTGCGGATGAAGAAGTAGCGGAAATCGAGTTGGTGGCTCTGGTAGGGGTTTGGGTCCTGCTCCATGGGCAGGTCGATGTTGAGCCCGACGCTCTTGCCACCCGCCTCCATGGCGCCTTTGTTGGCGGCTTCCATGATCCCCGGGCCCCCGCCGGTGATGACCGCCATGTCGCGCTTCACGATTTCCTTGCCGCACTCGACGGCCTGGAGGTACACGGGGTCGTCTTCCTTCGTGCGTGCCGACCCGAACACGGTGACCGCCGGGCCGACCTGACTCATCACCTCGAACCCGTCGACGAACTCCGAGAGGATGCGGAAGAGCCGCCAGGTTTCCCGGCTGAGTGCCGCTTCGCGTCCGAGGATGTCGCTATTTCCGTTTGCCATCTGTTTTACTCCGTTTCTTCTCTGCTGTCTTTACTGTCTCTTCTGTCTCTACGTCACGTCTAAATCTTATTCGTTGACCAATGCTGATCGACCGCGAAGGCGCGAAGGGGTAAGACATTTAGCCGTAAAATAAACGCGGATAAACGCAAGTGCATGAGAGGCGACATTCGCTTTCTCCCACGGTTTGATTCGCGTTGGTTAGCATTCATTTTCGGCCCCTCTCTTCTGCTTCGCACTACTTGCATCTTCGCGGTTATGTCTACGTCATACCAAATGAAAAACCGGCCAGGCGTCAGCGCTGGCCGGGTCATCTACGCTGTGTTGCGTTTACCCGGCGGTCAGGCCGCGGACTGCAGGGATTCGAGCCCCGCCTTGGCCTGTTCGACGATCTTATCGAATGCGGCTGGGTCGGTGATGGCGACCTCGCTGAGCATCTTGCGGTTCAGGTCGATGTTGGCGGCCTTGAGCCCGGCGATGAACCGGCTGTAGTTCAGGTCGCGCATCCTCACTGCGGCGGTGATACGGGTGATCCATAGTTGCCGGTAGTCGCGCTTGACCAGCCGACGGTCCTTGTAGGCGTAAACGCCTGCACGGATGACCGCTTCCTGCACGCGACGCCATTGCGTCCGGCGTGCACCGCGGTTGCCCTTGGCTTTCTTGAACCACCGGACCTTGGCCTGTCGGCGGGCCGCGCCTTTGCGTGCTCTTGGCATCGCTGCTCTCCTTTACGCGACGGCGGGGGCCT
>JAJDCT010000231.1 GCA_029260695.1 Phycisphaeraceae bacterium | reverse complement strand
GACTACCTGGATGCAGACAAACGTTCGATCGGCAACGCCATCCAGGTCTTCTTCAAGGATGGAACGCACACCGACAAGGTCGCGGTCGAATACCCCATCGGCCACCGCCGCCGCCGCGCCGAGGGCGAACCGCTGCTGGTTGAAAAATTCAACAACAACCTCGCTACCCGCTTCGATGCGGATCAGTGTGAGCGTATCCAGTCCGCCTTCGACGACACGGATCAACTCGACACGATGCCCGTGGATGCCTTCGTCAATCTATTCGTTTAACCCACGCCGCGCGGCGTAGCGAGCTTCTGCCCGCGGTTCCTTTTCACACCACGCGCCTGCGTTTTATCAATGCCAGCCCACCTAAACCCAGCAGCACCATGCTCGCCGGCTCGGGGACGATCTCTACGGCAAATGCGTGTGTGCTAGAGCCGCCATCATCGTCACTGACTCGCACGCCCAGGCTGTGTGTAGCCGGTCCGGAGAAGGTCCAGTCGGCGTCGGTCACGGTGTTGCCGACGAAGTCGTCGAATTGCCCGTCGCCATTGAGGTCCCAATCAAAAGTCAGGATATCCAGGATGCCCGGGTCGGTTGCGGCCGCGGTGAACGAGAAGGGGTCCAGCGGCAGCAACGTGGTATTGACCGGGGTCTGCGTGAACGATGGCGCGACGTTGAATACCCTGATGGTGATGCTGCTGGTCAGATTAAATACGTCGTCAGAAGGAAAACCGCCGTCGTGGATAACCGCGTTGCCAGTGAAGGAGGCTCTATATGTTCCATCGTCCGCTGGCAGTGTGAGCAGACGTTGCAGGTTGCTCGAAGTCGAACCCTCGATGACAGAGAGTGTCCAGCTCGAAGGCGATAGATCGGGTGCGGTGAATGTGAACGGTCGGCTATGCAGGAAGTCGTTGCCGTCGTTGTTTCTGATACGCACCCTTATCCCCGCGCTGACAGTTGTAGTCCCTTCGGGGACAAAAGTGCTGCCGATCGTGTTCCATGTGGCGTCTGCTTCACCGTGCACAGCGGTCGCAGCAGTTAACACAAGCATCACAAGGAACCCGGGTCCTATCAATTTAATCATGAGTCTTTCTCCTCTGCCTTAAATATCCGTTCGAATCTGTACAGTGTTCGGGCCGTTCCCAAACGTCCGTGTGATGGGGTGTAGTTATCGACGATGCCGCCTAAGCAGGCCCAGCCCGCTCAAGCCAAGCAGTGCCAGGCTCGCCGGCTCGGGCACGTTCGCCAACGCTTCCGGCGGCGGCGGGGTGCCGGCGTTCCAGTTGCCAAGTACCACATTCAGGTCTTCGATCCCGACAAAGCCATCACCCGACGGGTCCGCCAACGGGTTGCCCGGCGGGACGCTCTGGTTCCAATTGCCCAACACGATGTTCAGGTCCGTGATCCCGACGAAGCCGTCGCCGTCGAGGTCGCCGACCACGGCCGGGGCGGGAAGGGTGGCGATGAAGGCTTCCCCAAAACCATCAGGGTTGATGCCCTCCCCTACGATGGTCAGACCGTCGGCAGAGATACCGTTAGCTTTTTGCAATTGCCAGCCCGTCAGGTCAAGACCGAAATCGGTGGTCAGGATATCCTGCAACGAGCGCATGCCGCCGGCGGCCGTCCATAGAAACGCCTCACCAGAGGTGGCGAGTGAGGTATTGCTCCACCCTACAACGACTGAGCCGTCCGCTGATGTAGCAGTCGCTTGGCTACGGAAGTTGCCGCCGGGCAGGTCGCCCAGGCCGACCATCCCACCACCCGCCGTCCAGCGGAACGCCTCCGTGCCAGATGCGGAAGTGCCTTCCCCCACGATCACTGAGCCGTCCGCTGATGTGGCAATCGCCTCGCTATCGAATGATCCACCGGGCAGGTCACCTAGGCCGACCAGCCCGCCACTCACCGTCCAGCGAAACGCCTCAAAATCAGTGGATGCGGTATCGCTCCACCCCACGACGACCGAGCCGTCCGCTGAGACGCCCTGCGCCTCGCTAAAAAAGCCGCCGGGCGAGCCGGGAAAGAAGCCTAGGCCGACCGTGCCGCCGCCCGCCGTCCAACGGAATGCCTCGTTTTCACCCGGGAAGCCGTTGCCCGAGTCCCCAAATCCCACGACGACCGAGCCGTCCGCTGAGACATCTAAGGCTCGAGTAGCGAATCCCTCCGACCCGGGGAGGACGGGCAGGTTGACCAAGCCGCCGCCCGCCGTCCAACGGAACGCTTCATTATCGCTCTCCCCCACGACGACCGAACCGTCCGCTGAAACCGCATGTGCTGTACTGAAACTTCCGCCCAAGCCGACCATGCCACCGCCCGTCGTCCAACGGAACGCACCGGCGATGGTTCCAGAATCGCTGAGCCCCACGACGACCGAGCCGTCCGCTGAAACACCATTGGCACGGCTGAAAAAGCTTCCGCCGGGCAGATCACCCAGACCCTGGAAGGTGGCTGCGCTTGCGGACAAGGCTGTCATGAACAGCCCCGTACCGATCGCTATGATCCTCCGTGCCGTGCCGGTCCTAAGTATTCGTGCAACAACATCCATGTGCTTTCTCCCTTCCTGTCAAGGCTCAGACGACTCACTCTCCGGCCGGGCTCGCCTATGCCGATAGCTTGTGGTCCGGCCCTTAAAAACCATGCGTCAGGCAGGTGCAACCACACAAAACACTTACTCACAAGAAGGTAAGGGCAATTAACGATTTGACAATCCCCATAAACATGGGGGTCTGGGAAAGAAAGATAAAGCGAGCAAGCAGTTTTAAGATCAACTTTGTCGGATTCGGGGTATGAATAGTGGGCGGGTGAGGTTATAAACAGATGACCCCCCATGTTTGGGGTGCATGTCTGCGCGGTATCAGATAGGTGGGAATTAATTTGGCGGGAAGCAACCGACCCAGTATTAAGGAGCTGAGGCACATCTACCTCTTGGTGGGTGAGTGTCTGGAGCTTGGTGCTGATCCGGTGCTGTGGCGTGAGCGGTTGGGGGCCGGGATACATGAATTGATTGGTGATGGGGTCGCGTTGATCGCTGAACTCAGCCCCGACCGGCTTAGCAATGACCAACTAGCAAAGCACACCGTCGATGTGGGTTGGCAAGATGAATCTGCGAAATCTATATTTGAAGCGTACAGCCGGGAGGACGTGCCGGAGGAGAATCCACTTCTCACGCGGGCGTTGGCGCCGGGCCCAAACCTGATCACACTCTCCGCCAGTCAGGCCGCCAGTGAAAAGGCTTGGCGCGATCTTACCGTCTTCGATTACATGCATGAGGCCCGTGTCCACTACGACTGTCTGGCTTCGGTCAGCCGGCATAGCGGCGGTGTGTCGAACTTGATTGTGTTCCACCCCCGCCGCGGCGACAGACGATTCAGTACGAGATACCACCGGCTGATCTGGTTGCTGCACCGAGAGCTTTATCCGCACATCGGTGGCCGACTGTCATTGTTTGGGAAGCCCTCCGCTACAGACCTGTCGCCCCGTGTTGTCGACATCCTTCTGGGGCTGTTGGAGGGTGACAGCATGAAGCAGGTTGCAAAAAATGTCGGCTTAAGCACGCACACGGTGACGGACTACGCCAAGATTATCTACGGGCATATGGGGGTGCATAGCCGTGGCGAGTTGATTGCTCGGTACGGCGGGCTGATTGAGACTCTCAGCCGAAGACGAGGAGGGCGCCATGCCGGCACACAGCCTAAGCCAGCCTCATAAGCCGCCGGGGGCCGGGTTCACGCTTATCGAGCTGTTGGTCGTCATCTCGATCATTGCGCTGCTGGTGGGGATCCTGCTGCCGGCTTTAGGGGCAGCGCGTAAATCGGCACAGCGAGTCAGCTGCGCTTCAAACATGAGCCAGATCATGATCGGCACCGTCGCTTACGCCGTAGATAACGACGGCGCGATCCCGCGCGGTCCGGACCTGCCACTTGGACCGCTGGACCCGTCCGGCGTGGATACCTGGGCGACCCTTGGCAGCAACATCATCTGGATCCCCCAGCCCTTCGTGCCCGCCGCCACCTTCAACGCGCAGGGGGCCCTCGTGCAGGGGTATCTGCGTGTCAATGACATCCTGTTCTGCCCGGGCACCGACACGCCCGAAGCCTATGAGGGCCAGATGGAACTGATAGGTTCCAACTCGGCTTTCGCTACTTCGGGCTACATGTACCGCGCGCTGGATGAGACCACCTGGGATCGGATCGGAAGCCTCGGCGTGAATGGCAATGGCGACTGTGCTATCGCGCTTTACTACGACGTAAACCGTCACGGCACACCCGGAATGGAGGATGCGACCAGTCATCAGGAACGCATCGTCAACACCGCGTACACCGATGGTCACGTTACGGCTCTAGACAATGACGATCAGAAATACAGCGCCCTGCCCGAGCATTACATCTCCTGGCCCAATGCCGGCCCCCTGATCAAACGCATTGATCAGATCTTTATCGATATGGATGCGCAGTTCTAATCATGCCGTGAACATGAGGGCATCAACTGACCCTTGTCGCCCATCCTAACCGCGCGAACGTCGTAGCACCGCTAGAGCCCCGCCCACCAACAACGCCGCCGTCCCAGGCTCGGGGATGACTAACTCCGCTGGCGGCGTGCCCGCGTTCCAATTGCCAAGCACCACGTTCAGGTCTTCGATGCCGACGAAATCGTCACCGCTTGGGTCGGCCAACGGATTGCCCGGAGGGACAGCCAGGTTCCAGGCCCCCAGCACGATGTTCAGGTCGGTGATCCCCACAAACCCGTCGCTGTCCAGGTCGCCGAGGATGGCAGGAATCGGTTGGAAATCCGTGATCACGACATCAGAATTCGCATGGCTCTGTCCATATCGAACCAGCCATGAGCCTGAGCCGTCGGTTGTCGTCAGACGCTGGCCATCCGCCACATTCGAGAATGACCCGGTGATGCCGTTGGAGAATATACTGTCAACAATGGTCAGGGTGGTCGAAGGGCTCGGCGAGTAGCCGTTGAACTGTGTAAGCTCCAACTCGCCACCCAGCGTGACGTTGCCCAGCCCCGCGATCGTGTCGAAGTTATTGTTGGTAGTTCCTCCGCCGACTTCGATGTCGAGCACGGATGTGCCGCTTAAGATCGCATCCGCGGTGATCGCCAGCGACTTGCCGTCGTTGGCTGAAAACCCCGGCGAGATCGTGCCGTGGTTGATCAGTGTGCCGGTGATAAAACCGAGTGGCAGGATGAACAATTCCCCGCGGATCAGGCCGGTCGTGTTGTTGGTTACGGAATGCGCGGAGTTCGGGGTGCCCAGGAGCCCGAACTCATTGAGCGTAATGATGCCGTCGTTTTGCCAGCTTGAGTTGAGTGATATGTTGGCGCCGGTAGAGACGATCAACTCCCCACTCAGAGAATTGATCCCGCTCAGGGTGACTTTGTTGCTGACGGTCAGGGTGTCATCGCTACCGAGTGTCAGTGGGCCTGTCGAGATCGCGCTGCCGCTAGCGGTGACGTTCCATGCTCCTCCCGCGTCGATCGATGGGGTTTCACCCAAAGTGTCAGGCGTATCGTTGTTCGACCAGTTGCCAGCATCAGACCAGGACGTCCCATCGCCCCCGCCATCGAAGCTGCGGACCTGGGCATGTATTACCCCGGAAGACAACAGGCAGACCCCGACAGCCACAACCCAAGCTATACGACTATTCATCACCCGCTCCTTTCTGATTTTTCAAAACAGATACTGTTCAATTGGAGATTTGCGTGGCGCCGCCACGTCCATGTTAGACCGGTCAACCCCATCAGTACTGCAGATCCCGGCTCCGGGATGTGTGCTGTAGAGCCAGGCGGCGCCCCCGCGTTCCAGTTGCCAAGCACCACGTTCAGGTCTTCGATGCCGACGAAACCGTCGTCTGACGGGTCGCCAAGGTCGGGGTCGCCCGGCGGGACATTCTGATTCCAGTTACCCAGGACAATATTTAGATCGGTGATCCCGACGAAGCCGTCGTGGTCAAGATCGCCGGGGAGGGTGGTGGCCCGTGGTGTGAGCAGGGCGAGTTGATCTGTTTGTGCGCCGAGTGCTCTGCCGACGGCGGCGATCTGGCCGGCGTTGTTGATGGCGTCGGCCTCGCGCAGGTTAAGCGGGAATGCGGGGCCGACCAGGTCGTCCAGGAAGCGCATGCCACTCACGGAATCGTAGACAAAGGCTCGGCGGTCGGAGGAATCGAAGTACCCGCCGACGGCTACGCCCAGATCATTGACGTCAAATACGAATGTGCTTCCGGCCGTGGCATCGATCCCCGCGGGGTCGCCGTGGAACCGGACAACTTCGTTGGAGGTCTCGTTGGCCTCGAAGAATCCGTTGCCGTTGAGGTCGGAAAAGCCGACCGAGTTGTCGCCATCCAGGTCGGTCCAGATGAACCCGATGTCTCTGAAGTGATCGTTGCGCATCGTGCCGACGACCTGGCCGGCATTGTTGATCCCAAACACACTGGCGTTCGGCGCGGCTGCGCTCATGAAAGGTATCTGTGTGATTTCAGCTGCGTCCGCGGTGTTATCGGTATTCAAGTCCCGCCAGACAAACCCCGCGTTCCCGGTGGTGTAGGCGACGTCCCCCACGTCGTTCATGCTGGCGGCGTCGGCGGGTGCGATGAAGGTACGCCCCGCAGGCTCTGATAACACACCGGCGTTGAGCGATACGGTGGCACGGTATAGCCCGGTGTCGCCGTTGACCAGAACCTGTCCTGTATTGTTCACCCCCAACGCCTTCCCGAACGTCGCGCCGGGGTTCAAGTTTAGTTCGTGCATCTCGCCGAGTGTGTTTGCGTGGTTGGCATCGTCATCAAACCAGAGGAACGGCCGATCATCTGCGGTGCTAGTGCCTGGGGTCTTGCTGCTGACCCCAACGACCCAACCCGCGTCGTTCAGGCCCATGCCGGTACTCGGGCCGTTGCGGGGCGTCACGGCCTGGTCGGCGAAGTCGCCGGTGAGGTCGCCGAGGTTGGCGGTGGTGGCCTGGTTGGGGTCATAGAAAAAAGGGCGTGTGTCTTGGGGCGATGCGTTGCTCCCCGCGTCGCCGGACCCGGTGAGTTGGCCGGCACTATTGATCGCGCCGACCGTTGGCCTGTGCAATTCCAGGCTCGGTCTGTTCTGTGCGATATCGAGAGCGGGCTGAGATGTGGTGAGCAGGATGGCCGCGTCGTATTCGATGTCGGCCCAGGCGGGCGCAGCCCATACGATCACCGCGGTGAAGATCGCGATAGCGCCCCCCGCACGGTGTGTCTTGATTGTCTCCCACAGCACGGGAACGATTCTACCCCGGCCCACCAGGGTACGGAACAGCGGCGTGCCAATTATCGTGTATTAATTTTCTTTTAGGCCGGTTTCGCCTTATCTATAGTGTTGCACAACGGTTTAGCCCGGGCGGCCACGCCCGGAGTACGCCGCGTGGCCGCGGCGGCTAAACAT
>JAJDCT010000230.1 GCA_029260695.1 Phycisphaeraceae bacterium | reverse complement strand
GCTGCAGCAGGTCGCGGTGCAGCCCAGTCATACCGCTAAGGATAGCGCCAGACATCTTCGCCTGGTCGCTCATATCTCGTAGCAGTTCAGCAATCAGTGCGTTCAACGTTACTTCTTCTAGGTTTGTGGCCGCCAGGATGCAGCCTGCGTCACGCAGCGGGGCATCTGACGAGAGCAGCAGGGCACGTATGGAGTTCAACGTGAGGGGTTCGTCGTCATCGCGCGGGTGCTGGGTCAACTCGATCGTATCGATCAACCACGCTGGGGCATTTTCGGGGGGGCTTTCCTGGGGCGTGTTGAGGTAATGGCTGAATAGCCAGGCGTGCCGAACGATCAAAGGCTCGGCGTCGGTGGTTCTAACGGCGATCATCCGTTTGTAAGCGGATGGGTCCGAGGCTGACATCGCCAACTCGGCTGCGGCGCACAACGCGTTGTAGCGCACGTCCGGCTCAACACGAACGATCAATTTCTCCAGGACCCCGACGACACGCAGGTCACCCGCCAGGTCGTGCAAGTCCGCCAGCCGCTGCGCCGCCAGGCTCCCCGCTTCGGTGTCCGGTTCACTGGCAAGCAACCCGATCCACCGCAGCCACGACCCGTCCTGCACCCCCGTACCCCCGGGCTCCCCAAGCTCCCCCGGTTCCCCAAGCTCCCCGGGTGCCCCCGGGGTGTCCCCCCTCCGCCAACACCCCGCCGACTGCAGCGCCCCGGTGATTTGCTGAAAGTTCAGGTCATCTTCAACGTCCAGTTGATTGATCGCCCCGGCCAACACACGGCCGTCGTCCCCGGCATGGGTCGCCACATACTTCAGCCCACGCTGGCGTTGATCCAGATCGGTGGAGGTCAGCCAGTGGATGCGTGTCCACCGCTTGACGTGGGGTGCGGCGAGGTAAGCCGCCGGCACCAGTACGGTCAGGGCGATAAGCAGGCTGATCGCCAGCCGGGCCGGGTTGAGTGTCGACTTGCCTCGCATCATGACAGCGTACCCTGTCTGCGGGCTGTAACCCAAGCCCGTCTTCAGAGCGTAGCCTCGTGGCTAACCGCATTGGCCTCCGCGCCGCACTCCGGGCACTTGAGGGGTTCCTTCACGCCTTGCCCCAGCCAGTAGTAGCACCGAGGACAGATCACGCACCCAAACCCGCGGAGCACTTCGCACAGATGCGGCTCGGCACGGGTACGCATGTGGATCGCAAAGTGTGTCCAGAGGACGACGCCGATCAGTAAGACCGCTAAAGCCGAGATCACCGGGCCCAGGCCGACAAGGTAGATCCCGACTCCCGCCGCGGTGCCGAGCAATGATTCGGGGACCAGCCAATTGAGAAAAAATGGTGTGAAGAAACCGGCCTTCATTAGAAGCAGCCGCTGCGCCGAACGCCGCTGAACCGGGTCAAGTGGGAACTCACGGGGAACAAACCGCAGACACAAGGTGTCCCAGGTGGTGACCTCAAGCATGACGACAGCATATCGCGATTACTAACACAAAAGAAGCCCACGTCGTGATGACGCGGGCTTCGTGGGATACGAATGGTTGATCAGTGAGGCTGTATCAGCCCTTGTTCCAGAACACCGAGCCGTAGACCGCGTTTTCGCCGAGCTCTTCGGCGATGCGGATGAGTTGGTTGTATTTGGCGTTGCGGTCGGAGCGGCAGGGGGCGCCGGTCTTGATCTGGCCGCAGTTGGTGGCGACGGCGATGTCGGCGATGGTGGCGTCCTCGGTCTCGCCGGAGCGGTGGCTGAGTACGGCGGAGTAGCCGTTGCGTGTGGCGAGGTTGACGGCGTCGAAAGTCTCGCTGAGGGTGCCGATTTGGTTGACCTTCACCAGGATCGAGTTGGCGGTGTCTGAGTCGATGCCCTTCTTGAGGAAGTCCTTGTTGGTGACGAAGAGGTCGTCGCCGACGAGTTGGACCTTCTTGCCGAGCTTCTCGGTGAGCTTCTTCCAGCCGGCCCAGTCGTTTTCAGCAAGGCCGTCCTCGATGGAGCGTATCGGGTACTTGTCACACCAGTCGGCCCAGATGCCGATCATGTCGTCGGCGGAGATGACTTCGCCAGGATTCGAGCTGAAGAAGCAGTAGCCTTCCTTGCCGAGTTTTTCGGCCTCGTTCCAGAGCTCGCTGGTTGCGGGGTCGAGCGCGACGAAGATCTGCTCGCCGAACTTGTAGCCGGCCTTGTCGACAGCCTCTTCGATGACTTTCAAAGCCTCTTCGTTGGACTTGAGGTTGGGTGCGAAACCGCCTTCATCGCCGACGGCGGTGGAGAGGCCCTGCTTCTTGAGGACGCCCTTGAGTGCGTGGTAGATCTCGACGCCTGCGCGGAACGCCTCGGGGAAGTTGTCGAAGCCCCAGGGCTGGATCATGAATTCCTGGAAGTCGACGGTGTTGTCCGCGTGCTTGCCGCCGTTGAGGATGTTCATCATCGGGACGGGCAGGACCTTGGCGTGCGCCCCGCCGAGGTAGCGGTACAGCGGCAGGCCGGAGCTTTCGGCGGCGGCGTGTGCGACGGCCATGGAAACGCCGAGGATCGCGTTGGCGCCGAGCTTGCCCTTGTTGTTGGTGCCATCCAATTCGAGCATCATGCCGTCGATGTATTCCTGGTCGCGGGCGTCCAGGCCCATCAGCTCGGGTGCGACTTCGTTGTTGACGTTATCGACGGCCTGCTGGACGGATTTGCCCAGGTAGTAGTCGTCTTCGCCGTCACGCAGTTCGACGGCCTCGTTCTCGCCGGTGCTGGCACCGGAGGGGACCATGGCTCGGCCGACGGTGCCGTCGGAGAGGTGTGCCTCGACTTCAACGGTGGGGTTGCCGCGCGAATCCAGGACCTGCCGGCCGTGGATGATCTCGATCTCAAAGCTCATGTTGTGCCTCGTGGGTAGGTTGGTGTGGGTGGGGTTCAGGCGGGTGCCCGCCAAACCCTACTGCTGTGGGCTGCGGGATCAGGAGTGTAGCAGGGGCGTGCGCACTATCCAAACGAACCTGTCGGAAGACACGCTCGAAGCTGGCTCGATCAGAAAGTCTTGTGCTGGCACGAATCCGCGGGGCTTAGAAGTTGCTGCGGACGTTGACGCTTCGGCCCACACGGCGTTTGGCGCTGATCAGCTTCCGGCCGTCCTTGGTCCGCATGCGGGCACGGAAACCGAATTTGCGGGCACGCTTGATCAAGCTGCGTCGTTTGGGGTAATGAGTGGACATCGCGAGCGCTCCTGCGGTCAAAGCCTGGGAAACCGGGGGTTGGGCCTGTCTGGCCGGTCACGCCGGGTTACTTGATCTGGAATATCACCGACTGATATACCGTATTGCCCCGGGTGTCGGCGGCCCGCAGCGTCAGGACGTGCGGACCCGGGGAAAGATCGGGGATCGTAACGTCCCAGCTTTCCTGTGTCGAATCGAAGATCAGGTCGCTGGGTAGGATCGGGTGGTATTCGTCGTCAGAGTCGAGGGTATATGCCAGGGACCGGATGGTGGACCAATCGTCCTTGGCCTGGCCAGAAACCATTATTTTACGGTCAGTTACAGATTTTTCGATGGTCAGATCGGGTGGGGAATTGTCGACGAGAACGGGGCTGGCGCGGCGGGTGGCGGTCATGGCCATATCGCCTGGGTTGTCTGGCCGATCATCGGCGGTGACACGGACGGTATAGCGGCCATCGGGCACACGCCGGGTTTCCCACTCGTAGGTCATTTCGGTGAGGTCTTCTGCGATCAGCAGGGCGCTATCGGAGCCCGCGGGCTGGTAGTCGAGCTTATAGACCAGTGGGTCCAGGTTGTCGTCGGCTGCTTCCCACTCGATGTTCATGATGGTGGCCGGGGGCGCGTCGGGTTCGGCCTCCTCTTCTGGGTAAGCGGCGGTGACCTTGGTGATGACGGGTTTGAGGTTGGGTGTGACGTAGGCGGCGTCGACGCGGTCGACAACGGGGGTCAGGTCGTCCGTGCCCGTGAGGGTCAGCCGGTACTGCAGGAACCTGGCTGGGGGGGCTTGGACAGCGATCTCTTTGGGTGCCAGTGCGGGCAGCTTGGTGTCTGGCATCAGGGACTGTGCCGAGGACCAAGTAGACCAAGCGGCCTGCTCGGGGTCCTGTACGTTGCCGCTGCGTGTTTCGACAGTCAGTGAGCAGCCCTCGGGGATGTCTGCGGTGAGGCTCATCGCGCCCCATAAGCTGATTTGTGCGGCGTCAAGCGTTGGGCTGGTGTAGACCCCGCGGTGGGCGTAGCTGCTGCCGAGGGTGAATAGTTCGGCGGGGTTGGCAGATCCCAGAACAGTCGAGCCGTCTTTGGTCAGCAGCATGGCGGGTACCTGCTCGGAGCCTAAGTCGACCAGGACGGCGTTTTCTCTTGTAGCGGGGTCGATCACGAAGACCTGCCCCTCGTTGCCGGTCGCCGCGAGGAGTTTGCCATCGGCTTCGACGAGTTTGAGGATCATGACGGAGTCGCGGAAGACCTCGTGGACAAATCCCTGGCTGTCGATGTGGTAGACGGCGTTGCCTTCCTTCTCGACGGCTGGGGCGCTGACGGGCCGAGATCGGCTGCCCGAGGACGAGCTTTTGACAGACCCGCCTAAGCCCGAGCCCGCCTGCATCTCGCCTGACTTGCGAGCCTGACTGAGCCGGTCTCGGATGAGCTCACGCAAGCGGTCGTATTGCTCTGGGGTTGGCTCGGCGTCTGCCTGGGCAAGTTCCGTCTGATCGCTGGCGGTTGTGTCGCTTTGCTCGGCAGCGTCGTTGTCGGTGTTGTCGGTTTGTGACTCGGTTTGTGGTTCAACGGGTTCGCTGGCGTCGTCGAGTGGTTCGGGTTCGGGCTCGACGCCTGGGATCTCTTCGGGGTCCCCGGGGGCTTCTTCGGGGGCCGGTGTGTCATCTGATTCGTTTGCATCGTCGTCGGGCCGACCGGCCTCTTCGCTGGCGGCCTCTTCCAGTCGCCCCGGCCTGGCCTGCTCCGCGTCGGCGGTCCCGACGTACACAGAGCCGTCCGATGCCACGAGCAATGCGCCGATCTCAGGTTCCGGAGCGTCAAACATCGCAAACGCCTGGTAGCCGTCCTCCTCGCCTGCCTCAAGCCGTAGCACCAGCCCGTCTTCATCGGTGCCGGCAATGATGCGCCCCTGGTTGTCCATCGCCAGGCAGAGGATGTTCGCCTGCTGGGCATCCATCAACTCCGTGACAGGCGCTTCGTCATCGGGCTTGATGCGTAGCAGTTTGCCCTCGGTTCCGGTCGCGGCGAGGATCGTCGGGCCGTGGAACATTTCGGTGGGGGGGATGAGGATGTCCCAGATGTAGCGCACGCCCTCTAGCTCGGTCAGGGTGGTGAGTTCCCCGTCTTCCAGCAGCGCCAGCCGGCTTGATTCACCGCTGATGGCGATCAGCAGCTTGCCGTCGTACTCACCCAGCGCGAAGACCTGCTCGTCGGGAAGGTCAGCCACTTCAACCACGTCGTCGCCATCTTGCTTAAACAGCTTGCCTTGAGGTCCTGCGGCGAGGTAGATCGTACCGTCGGGCATTTGGTACAGGTCGTAGATGACGCTGGCTTCTTCGGGCATCTCGCCGACGGTTTTCGATTCCGTGGCAAGCTTGACGTCCCCGAGGCTGGTGACCAGTGTGCCGTCGACCTCGCCGGGCTCGAAGTCGGCTTCGGTGGCGTGCTGGAATCGCTGGGGTTGGATCGCGGAGGCGGTGGGGCCCATCAGGCATGCGGCGCCCGTGGCGAGCAAGAGGGATAGGGCTGTGCGGGGGAAACGGGTGGAGCCACAGGGCCGGGGAGACTTATACATGCCGGGTCTTTCTGTCGTTCAGCACAGCGGGGGCTGTTACGGTTTACAGCAGGTCTGTTAGGGTTTGCGGACGTTGAGTATGAAGTTGACTTGGCCAAGGATCACGGTGTCCGCGTCGAAGACCTGGTCGATCAGGTCGGCGTACGGGACGGCATCGGTTGCCGTGGGGCTGCTGAGGATCGCGGCCCGGCTGGAAGGCAGGTTAGCCATCTCGGTACGCCCGACCGCCAGCCCTTGGGGGGGGAGTTCTATAGCGGAGTAGATCGCGTCGTTACGGAAAGACATCGTCTCCTGGATGAAGTCGGTCAGGTCGTCAATGCTGTGCGTGACCATCCGGTGCGGTCTTGAATTGATCTTTAAAGACGCGAAGGCGTTGGCCCCGCCCACGGTCAGTGGGTAGTCACCCTCATCCAGGTCGTCGGGGATCGTAACCTCGATGCGCCTTTGTTCGAGTTTCCCCGCGTAGTGTTGGATATCTAACAGCACCCCGACGGTCTCGCCCGGGGCGACTTCGGACCGCTGGAGCCTGGCGCCGACGATGGTGCCCATCCGGTTGCCGTCTTCGACATCGACGGTCACGCTGACAGACTCGATGTCGAGCGATTCGTAGGGGTTGATCGTCATGACGGACAGGGGGAGGAGCATTTCAAATATCGGGTTGACCACTGAACCCCCCGCGATCAGCGAATCCATCTCAATGATCCGGCCGCCTGCGAACCGCATCTGTGCCCTCATGCGGATGGTGTTTTCAACCGGGACTGCATGGACGGTCTGGATGCTGTTGTAGATCACGGTGGCGGTAAGCATCGCCGAGAGGGTTGGCTCGTTGACGACCTGGTAGTGGTAAGTATGGGCGGCCTGCCCGGGCATGTTGACGGTGACCTCGATGGGTGCGGTGGTGTAGCGCACTTCCTGGATACCGACGACCGCGGCGCTTTCGTCTCTGACGAGTGTGCCCTGGGGTATGAGGCTGCCGCCGCTCTTGAAACTGATGGACCTCCGGGGCATGACAAAGTGGACGTACCCGGTCGCCATCGGCACCTGTGACTTGCCTACACCGAACATCGGGTGGCCGAAGGCCAGAACCTCGCCGCCGGGCAGCACGTCGGTGACGGTCCCCGAGGCACTGAGGTCCATGTCGCCATATGCCAGCGGGACCGAAAGCACACTGCCTGGTTCTAGCGAAGTCGCCTGGGGGTCGATCCCGTGGGGCGGGGCACCTGCGATCGGTGAGGCGTCACTGGAAATACCCAGCAGGCCCATCGGCTCAAACAGTGGGGCAAACACCTCCGCGGTGCGTGAAGAGCCCAGCGATATCGGGAGCATCAGCTGTGAGGCGGTCGCGCCGGACCGGGGCCCTTTGACGGTGTATTGGGCTGTTGTGTTTGTGGTGGTTGCATCCGGCTGGCCAGACGCACGGATCAGGATGTCACGGATCGCGTGTAAGCGCACACGGGCCAGAGAAGATTCATTTCTTGATTGCGGCATCCGGTCCAGGCGATCCAGAAGCTCGATCACCTGACGGGTCGAGCCGCCGTTGGAACCTTGGGCATCGGGCGACTCATCAGATTTGATGGCGCGTGTGGCCGAGTCCCGCATGTAGCCGATCGGCTGGACCCCGACCAGGCACTGTTGCGCCTCGGTATACCCAAACGCGAAGGCACCGATCATCTTGCCGCCTTGGCCCAATTCGTGCGGCTCGTCCTCGTCCCAGAGGTAGATCGGCGAGCCGGACATCCCTTGTACCGGGCCCGATTCCACCATCCTCGCGTCGTCGCAGCGGATCCAGATCACGCTTCGGCCGGGTGACGAATTGGGGATGACACTGACAACGACGACGTTGAATGGCTCGATCTTTGTGCCGTGGAACACCGTCATCCCGTAGCCGGTCATCCCGACACGGATGTCATCTAGCGGCATCGTGGGTGTCGGCTGGTCGGGAACGATCACGCCCTGCGCCCGGACCGTTGGTGTGTCGACCAGGCACAACAAGCTCAGGGTGAGGATGGCCAGGAAGATCCGGTGGGCGGCGTGACTCATAAGTTATGAAGCCTACTGTGGTATAAAGCTATTGACAAGCATTGCTACCCGGTCGATACTCATAATATTCCGCTGACGCAGCGGCGCGCTGGCAGGACCAGGGCCGCCGCCGCGGCACCGGATGGCAAGGGACACCCGACCGTCGGGTGTTTTGGGACTCGTTTGCGGCCAAGCCATCTGATTGCCCGTTATGCTTGATAAAGCCCACGAGGTTCTTGGCTACCGGTTCAAGGACCCCGAACTTCTGACTGAGGCCCTCACCCACGCTTCTAAAGCGGGTGACCGTCTTCAAAGCAACGAGCGGATGGAGTTCCTCGGCGATGCGATCCTTGGGTTCGTCGTGTGCGAGTACCTCCACGACACCTACCCCGATCTTCTCGAAGGCGACCTAACTAAAATCAAGAGCGCGGTGGTCAGCAGGCGCGTGTGTGCACTTATCAGCGTCGACAGCGACATGGCCGGGATGCTGGACCTTGGCAAAGGCATGGCCGGCCGACCGGACCTGCCCAGCAGTGTCGCCGCCGCGGTGCTTGAATCACTGATCGCTGCGATCTACCTCGACTCCGGGATGGACCAGGCCCGCGACTTCATCCTCAGGCACATGGTCCCGTACATCAATGAGGCCGCCGACTCGGCACACCAACAAAACTTCAAAAGCGTCCTGCAACAGTACGCTCAGAAGTATCTGCCCAACAACCCCAGCTACATCGTCATGGATGAAAAAGGCCCGGACCACTCCAAGTGTTTCGAGGTCTGTGCCGAGGTCAACGGCCGACGCTGCAGCTCTTCCTGGGCCAACTCCAAGAAAGAGGCCGAGCAGGGCGCCGCGCTTAACGCACTATTGGAACTGGGCCTCGCTAAAACCCTTGACTCCGGCAGGGTCGTGTTGTTCGATCGCCCGCCTGCGGTAAGCCCGGGCCCGGACATCGACCCGCAAGAGGACGACGGTGAGTAAGTTTCATGCGGGGGGAGAGCCCGGTTGAGCCAGGGGTAATCGGGGGCGTGTCCAAGGGTGTTTATATTTACGTGGCTGACCCGGGGGGCGAGGTCGGCTATCCTTAAAGCCATGACACGCCCAAGCGTCATCACCATTGGCAACTTCGACGGCGTCCACGCCGGACACCGTGCGATCCTCTCGACCGCTCGGGAGTTGGCAGAGCCCGGGGCCGTGACGCCTGGGGGCTTGGCATCTGGGGGGCTGGCATCCGGGGGGCTGGCATCCGGAGGGTTTGCTTCCGGGGGCGCGAACGTGGTCGCGATGACTTTCGACCCGCACCCAAGCGCCACGCTTGACCCCGACAATCAACCCCCAAGACTCTGTCCGTTGGAACAGAAGCTCGCCCGCCTCAAGCAGGCCGGTGTCGACGAGGTCCTGGTGCTTGAGCCGACGCCGAAGGTGCTTGGGCAAACCCCAGAAGACTTCATCCAGCAGGTCGTGCAGCGGTACGGACCGGTCGCGTTTGTGGAGGGTGCGGATTTCCGTTTCGGCAGGGGCCGGGCCGGCGACGTGGATCTACTTAAAAAGCTCGGCAAGCAACACGGCTTCGACGTTGTCATCCAGCCCAGCCGTGACGTGACCCTGACCGACCTGGGCGTCGTTACCGTCCGCAGCTCCGTCGTCCGTTGGCTGATCGGGCACGGCCGGGTCCAGGACGCACACCGCTGCCTGGGCCAACCGTTCTCCTTGACCAGCGAAGTCGTCAAGGGCGAACAGCGTGGCCGAACCATCGGCATCCCCACCGTCAACCTCGACCTGGCCACACTCGACGACCACATGCTCCCCGCCGACGGTGTGTACGCAGGCCAAGCCCACTGGGCCGGTGCCGACCGCCCATACATCGCCGCCATCAGCGTCGGCAACAAACCCAGCTTCGGCCAGATACAACTCACCATCGAAGCCCACCTCCTTGATTTCGACGAAGACCTCTACGGCACACAGATCACGCTCGAATTCCACCACTGGGTCCGTGACCAGATCCGATTCCCCACCCCAGACGCCCTACGCCAACAACTGGCCCGTGATATCGAAAGAGTCAGGAGCTTCGAGCCGTTAGCTATTAGCTTTTAGCATGTCAGCCTGACGATACCCGACACCCGAAACCCGATACCCGACTCCCCCATGCCCGAACACCAAAGCAATCTCGACCTCGCCGCCGCCGCGGACCTGATCCGAAAAACCGACGGCACCGTCTTCATCACCACCCACGCCAAGCCCGACGGCGACGCCTTCGGCTCGGTCGTGGCACTGGCTTACGCCCTGCAAAAGATGGGTAAAACCACCTTCGCCTGCTTCGCACCCCCGGTCCCCTCGCAACTGACAGGTCTGAACGGCCACGGCCTGACGCACACCCTCAATGACTCCCTGACGATCCCCCCGTGTTCCCTCTACATCGTGGTGGATACCGGGGCTTGGTCACAGGTCGAGCCGATGCGCGAGACGCTTGAGCCGAACCTGGGACAAACACTCATCATCGACCACCACCTAAGCGGTGACATCGACGCGGCTCACAAGTATGT
>JAJDCT010000229.1 GCA_029260695.1 Phycisphaeraceae bacterium | reverse complement strand
CATCCACATAAACATCACCCGGCCGCAACAGCTTGCGAAGCAGTTGCACCGTCACGATGTCGTAGGTGTTCAGGTATATCCACCGCTCGTAGAAGCTCGACAGGTCCAGCTTCATACGCAGGTCGCCCTGGATCCTATCGTAGATCTGTACCCCAGACCCCGGGTCGATCAACGGGTCGATGCGCTTGGTCAGCGAGTGTTTGGGCTGATTCCAAGGCAGCGAGTAGTTCATCCGGCGGACCATCTGGACCAGTGCGTTCATCCGTTGCGTCCTTCTAACGCGGCCCGACAGGCCCGCTCGTAACCGGCGACCATCGTATCCAGCGTGTAACCTTCGCGACACCGTATCGCTGTCGCCCGCAGGTCCGACAGGTCTTCTTCGATCATCCGCTTCATTTTGTCCGCCAAGTCGTTTACGTCGCCCGTGGTGAACAGCATCCCCCATCCATGGACGCCGATCAACTCTTTGTGCGGGCCGATGTCGCTTCCCAGCATCGGCAGCCCGCTGGCCATCGCCTCGATCACGACATTCCCGAACCCCTCCTCACGGCTGGTGGAGACCATGAACTCGGCCCGGTCATAGAGCCAGGCCTTCTCCAGCCCCGTCCGTGTCCCCAGCAGTTTGACGACGGGCTCAAGCTTCAGCTCGGCGATCAGGGCGCGCACCTCATCCATCCCGTTGCCGTCCCCGACGATCGCGTAGGTCAACCCACGCTGCTCGAATAAGTCACGCAGCCGATGCACACCACGTACCGCCAGCGTCTGCTGCTTCACCGCAGCGACCCGCGCCAGGTGCAGGATAAACGGCTGCCCGACCGGGCCTTCACTGAGCTCTTCTCGAGCCGCGTCACGCTGGGCGTCGTGTTCAGCGAGGTCCAGCCCGTTGGGGACCAGGTCGATCGGCGGCAGCCCTTCGCCGCAGACTTCGCCAAGCCTCTGGGTCAGCCAGTGGCTGATCGACACGATCCGGTCGCTGCGCCGGTAGCCCTCAGCGATCGTTTTCAAGACCCGGGGCTTTCGCAGCGAATGGAAGTTCGGGTACAGGTCGCCGCCGCGCGGGGTGGTGACGACCGCGAAGCCCAGCTTGTCTTTGACGCGCGCGGCAGCATAACCGGTGGGGTAGCCGTAGAAAGCGAGTACCACGTCAATCGGCCAACGCTTGTGCAGACGCTTGAGCGGTCCCGATAGCAGTTCCGGCCAGAGGTGCTGTGCCGGCGGGCGGAGGTATTGGGTGACCGGGTAGGGCAGGTCTGGCATCACCCCGGGCATCTTCTGCGCCAACATATGCACTTCGTGCCCGTGGGCGATCAGGCCACGGGCGATCACGTCGGCGTCGCGTTCGGCCCCGCCGACCGCCGGCAGGAAAGATGGCGTGAACAGGCAGATACGCAAGAATCGTCGCTCGGTGGGTGAGGGGGGTCCTGGATACGTTGGGCAGGTTCTCGGCCCGGCGCATCCTAGCCGACCGGGTGCGTACCGGCCAGCGCGCTCGATGCCGGGCCTCGGTTTGCCTGTCGGCGGGGTTCTTTGGACGATAAGACCAACCGCAAACCATGGGAGGCCGATGACAGACTACTCAGAGCTACTTAATGCCGACCCCAAGGAGGTATTCAAGCACGATGCCCGAAGCCGGGTCTGGCTTGCGCAGGCTGGCGATGGGCCCGTCGTATTCAAGCGGTTCGAGTACAGCCCGCCGAGGCAGGCTCTGGCGGCGATGCTGGGGGTCCACCCCGGGCAGCGCGAGCAGCGGCTGTGCGACCGGATGCGCAAGGCCGGGCTACCCGTCGTGGCGATCACCGCGGCGGGGAGTACATGGCACGGGCTTGGCAAGCGGTACTGGCTCGCGACGCCGTATATCGGCATGAGCCTTCACAACCAGGTCCTCCGCGACAGGCTCCCGGCCGGGCCGAGGCGAGACGCGCTGTTGACCGCCGTGGGCCGACTGACCGGCGAGCTGATCCGGCTTGGCTTATTCAACCGCGACCACAAAGCCAGCAACATCCTGATCGACTCAGACCACCGGCCCTGGCTGATCGACGTCGGGGCAGTCCGGCGGCTCCGGGGCTCGGCCGGGGCGGAGAGGATGCTCGCCAACCTCTGTGATACGTTGACACAGGCGGGCGCGACTGAGGCCGACCTCGCCCTGGTCCGCCGGGCCAGCGGGATAAACCCGGATACCGACCCGAACGCTTAACCCTGCTAGAATGCCTGGCTCTACGCCCCGCACCCCACGCGGGGCTGATCCACCCCAGGCCAAACCCGGTTGACCATGAAAATCCGTAACTTCTGCATCATCGCCCACATCGACCACGGCAAGAGCACCCTGGCAGACCGCATGCTCCAGGGCACCGGGGCCGTCACCGACCGTGAGGCCCGTGAGCAGACCCTCGACAACATGGACCTGGAACGCGAGCGGGGCATCACCATCAAGGCCTCCGCCGTCACCGTCAAACACACCTGCGACGGCGAGACCTACATGCTCAACTTCATCGACACCCCCGGGCACGTCGATTTCCATTACGAGGTCTCCCGTGCCCTGACCGCCTGCGAGGGGGCCGTCCTGGTCGTCGATGCCGCCCAGGGCGTCGAGGCCCAGACCGTCGCCAACGCCTACATGGCCGTCGAGTCCAACCTCGAAATCATCACCGTCGTCAACAAGATCGACCTCCCCTCGGCCCGCCCCGAGGACATCGCCCTGGAGACCGAGCACGTCCTGGGCCTCCCCGCAGACGAGGCCATCTTCTGCTCAGCCAAGACCGGCCAAGGCATCGACGAACTGCTCGACACCATCTGCCGAAAACTCCCCCCGCCCACAGGCGATCGCGACGCAAAGACACAGGCACTCATCTTCGACGCCATCTACGACGACTACCGCGGCGTCGTGGTCTACTTCCGATTGTTCCACGGCCGACTCGCCGCCGGCGACAAGGTCCTCATGATGGGCACCGGCCGGTCGTTCACCATCACTGAGGTCGGCAAGTTCACACCCAAGATGACCGCCTACAAAGAACCCATGTACGCCGGCGAGGTCGGGTACATGGTCGCCAACATCAAGTCACTTGACGAAGTGAACGTCGGCGACACCCTCACCCGCGAGTTGGACCCCGCAGACGAGCCCCTCCCCGGCTACAAAGAACCGGTCCCGATGGTGTTCTGCGACTTCTACCCCTCCGGCGACACCGAGTTCGACGATCTACGCGACGCCATCAGCCGGCTGCACATCAACGACGCCAGCTTCACCTACCAACCGACAAGCTCCGAGGCTCTGGGCTTCGGTTTCCGCTGCGGGTTCCTGGGCATGCTCCACATGGATATCGTTCAGGAACGCCTGGAACGCGAGGGCAAGGTCACCATCGTCCAGACCGCACCCACCGTGACCTACGAGATCCTCAAAGCCGGCGGCGAAGTCATCCAGATCACCAACCCCGCCGACCTCCCGGACGCGTCACAGATCAAAGAGATCCGCGAGCCTTTGGTTGCGGTCGAGATCATCACGCCCAAGGAATCCATCGGCGAGCTGATGAAGCTCTGCGGCCAGCGGCGCGGCATCTACCAGAAACAACAGTTCCTCTCCGAGACCCGGCAGATCCTGGACTACGAGCTGCCGCTTGCTGAGATCATCTACGACTTCTACGACAAGCTGAAAAGCATCACCAGCGGCTACGGCACGATGGACTACCACCTCAAAGGCTTCACCACAGAGAACCTCGTCAAGATGGATATCCTCGTCAACGGCACACCCGTCGACGCGCTCTCCGTCATCGTCCACCGCGAAAAAGCCGAGCAACGCGGCCGACTCCTATTGACTAAACTCAAGAAGCAGATCGACAAACACCTCTTCGAGATCCCACTCCAGGCCGCGATCGGCGGGAAGATCATCGCCCGTGAAACCATCAAGAGCGTCGGCAAAAACGTCACCGCCAAGTGCTACGGCGGCGACGTGTCCCGCAAACGCAAGCTCCTGGAAAAACAGAAGAAGGGCAAGGAACGCATGAAACGCGTCGGCACCGTCGACATCCCGCAGGAGGCGTTCATGGCGGTCCTCGATACCGGGGAGTAATTACGCCAACGTACGGGAATAGAATGTCATGAAAGATGAATCCTTCGGCATCATCCCCGTCCATGAAAAAGCGGGCACACGCCGATTCCTCCTGATTCATCAAACCAAGGGCCACTGGTCATTCCCCAAGGGCCACGCCGATCCGGGGGAGTCACCCACGCAGACCGCCTTGAGGGAATTGGCCGAAGAAGCCGGGGTCACCGATTGCCGGCTACTCGGCGACGAAGCCTTCATCGAGCGGTACACCTTTATCAATAAGAAGGGCAAGCACGTCGACAAGACCGTGACGTTTTTTATCGGCCTGGTCAACGACCCCGCCGTGACAGTCCAGCCCGACGAGGTCCAGGACCACGCCTGGCTCGATGCCGACTCGGTCATGTCACGCCTGACCTTCCCCGAGGCCCGCGAACTCTTCGCCCGCGTCCTGACCCACCTCGATAAGAAGTAACCACAGACACACAGAGGCACAGAGAAGAATCGCAAGGGGGAAGTATCCGCAGATTACACAGATGACACAGATTTTTTAGAAGGGGCATAAGCGAGCCCTGCATCTTATCTGCGCAATCTGTGAAATCTGCGGACACCTCTTCTGGCCATCTCTGTGCCTCTGAGCCTCCGTGGTTCACTTCCCACTGTCAATCTGTACCGGTTGTAACGCCCGGCCAAGGATATCGGTCTGTGCGGAGTGGATAAAACTTCATCAAGTGATTGCATTGCACCCTTGTGAATCGTTCTGTTCATCTTGTAAGTAGTCGACAGGCCTCGCAACCGGATACCTAGGATCGAAGAAACGAATCCCTGATATCACAGGTTAAGTCGCCGCGATTACTGGACGATTGGATGACAGGCACGCCCGACAGCGGGTTTGGCCTGACCCACGGAGGGGGTTGCTTCAACGAGTCGAGTTTTTTTTACGGAACACACCGGGCCCGCGTGGGGCTCATGAGCAAGTGGGTTTTGGTTGAACCTTTAGGTTTAGGAGAGTTTCTATGTTGAATCGTAAGCATGTGGCCCGGGGCTTCACCCTGGTCGAAATCCTGATCGTCGTCGTGATTCTCGGCATCCTCGCCGCGATCGTCATCCCCCAGTTCACCAGTGCATCGGAATCGGCTAAGAGCTCGAGCCTGGTCACGCAGTTGCAGACCATCCGCAGCCAGCTTGAGCTGTACCAGGTACAGCACAACGGCAACTACCCGACCCTCGTCGAGCTCAACGCCGATTGGGGCGTCATGACCAGCGAGACCGACGTGACCGGTGCCATCTTGGCCGGTAACCCCTTCGGGCCTTACCTGCAGCAGCCCCCGGCGAACGCCTTCGTCACGAGCGTAGGTGACGTGAACATCGACCTCGCCGCCCTCGGTGCCGGCCTTGGCGTTTTCACCGCCAACGTGGGTTGGGGCTACGATGAGACCACCGGCTCCATCAAGGCCATGGTTCCAAACACCGTGGATGCCGCTAGCCTGAACATCACGAATGGTTCCGACCACATCGTCCAGGCCGCACCGTAATCATTGGGCACCATCAAAGATTTAACGGTCGCCGTGGCTTAACAGCCACGGCGACTTTTTGACGGGACGGCAATAACAGTCCGATAGCCTAGAAAGGTGGGGTGCCCGTGGCACGATTCATACACAAATACACCGCAGGCCAGGGTGTCCGCAACGCACGCGGCTTCACCCTCGTCGAAATCCTGATCGTCGTGGTCATCCTCGGCATCCTTGCCGCTGTGGTCGTGCCGCAATTCGCTAACGCTTCGTCGTCAGCACAGACCAGCAGCATGAAGGGCTCATTACAAGTGATCCGCTCCCAGATCGAGCTCTACCACGCGCAACACGACAGCACTTATCCATCGCTCGTACAACTGGGGGCGGCCTGGAACGTGCTGCTGAGCCGGACGGATTCGGCCGGCAACGTCGGGATTATCGACGGCGTTCATGTACACGGCCCGTACATCAAGAAGATGCCGATCAACCCCTTCGAGAACAGTCAGACCGTGGCCGCCGCCGCCGCGCCGGGCGTGGGCTGGGTTTACGATCAGGCAACAGGCCGGGTCTACGGCGTGATGGACACGGCCAAGGCCAACGAACTGGGCGTGGACCAGGTCAACACGGTCCGGCCGTACTAAGCCCGGATCGGTCCCCGCCGTTACAGACCGATAAGCACACACAAAAAGCCCACCGATCGGCGCAGCGGGCCTCAGTCAGCCCACTTTCTGGTCGATCTAACCGTCATAGAAGACCTTTTCATCAAGGGTAGAAGGAGTCGGTCCATGAAGTCATTGCGATATCTAAACACGGTTTTAACAGTGATCGCGGTCTTGCTGACGGTCAATGTCTGGACGCTGTGGACGGTCACGCCTGGTGGTCAGGCCTTGTCCGTGGCGACCGAGGTACAGGCCGCCGGCCTGGTCAACGCCGGGCAGCAACGCAAGGAAATGATCGACGTCCTAAAGAAAGTCAACGCCGACACCGCTGAGGTGAAGTCGATGCTTTCAGGCGGCAGCGCACGCGTCCGGCTCGAAGCCGGTTCCTCGCAGTAGTACGCGGTGGGATCGGTGTTGCGTATGTATCACACTCAAAGCCCACGTTCGACGAGTGCGGGCTTGTGAGGGAGATGGAATGTCCACGATGAAAGGCAATACGACGCGGCGCCTCGCCGGCTACACGCTGGTCGAGGTGCTGATCATTGTGGCGATCATAGGTATCGCCGCAGCGATCGTCGTGCCGAACATGCTCGCCGCCGGGACGCTGGGTGTCCAGGCCGCCGCAAGGATTATCATCGCCGACATCCTCTTCGCACAGAACGACGCCATCGCGCAGCAGCAAAACCGCCGGGTGGTGTTCGACCCGGCCAACGAGAGTTATTCGTTGATCGACGAGGTCGGCACCGTCTTGACAGCAAGATGGAAGGGCGGCTCGGACAATAATTACACGGTTGACTTTACGACGGACACACGCTTCCAGGGCGTCGTGATCGTTTCAGCGAACTTCGGTGGGGCGACACCGCAGACGCTTGAGTTTGACGCCCTGGGCGGACCGCTTAGCGGCGGCACCGTCGAGATCGAGTTTCAAGGCACGCGCTACCGGGTTACGGTCGCCGCGTTTACAGGGCGGGTCACGGTCCAGCAGTTATGACCTGACGGAGTGAGGCAAGTGTTGTTTGGAGGAGGCAGAAAAAACAGCGACGGCCCGATCGGTATTGATGTAGGGGATCACACCGTTCGGATGTTCCAATTGACCCGTGATGGCGAACGACAGATCGCCCTCGCGGCTGCTTCGCGCCCACTGGGTCGCGATGTCTGCCTGGAGTCCGGCGATGCCTACCATCATGCCGTAAGCAACGCCGTCCGCGAGATGCTCGCGACGGGTAAGTTCCAGGGGCGTGACGCCGTGAGTTGCCTGCCCGCTGCCAGCCTGCAGTACAAGAACATACGCCTGCCCAAGATGCCCCATGATGAATTGGCGTCCGC
>JAJDCT010000228.1 GCA_029260695.1 Phycisphaeraceae bacterium | reverse complement strand
AGGCAGGAGCACAGCATGAGTAACGCTCGGCAGTTACTTATCGCCATGATTGCTTATTCAGTTGATGGGGACGACACCTTCCCGGAAGACATTGTGACGCCGCTTGAAATGGGTTACCTCGATAACCCGTCTACTTATCTGTCCAAGGTATCGGGCAAGCGCTTGCCCCCGATGTTTAACACGCTGTCCAAAGCAGAGCAGGCTCAATGGTTGCGTCAGAACGCGTCGTACATCCTGATCCCCACGCACAAGTGGTCCGAATTGAAAAACCCATCAGAAACAATCTGCCTTTTTGAGCTGCCTCAGGACGCGTCGAACCAGGAAAGGCTCGCGATCGGTTTCGCGGATGGCCACGTCCAGGCGATGCCTGTATGGGAAGCCGAAGGACTCATCCTGGATCAGACCGGCAAGACGCTGGAGGAGCTGATCGAACGTCAGCAGAATTATCGACCACCCGTGAACCAACAAGGCGCACCGGCCGCGCCGTAACGGTGGTGCCGGGCGTCCGCGGATATGCATCCGCGGCTATCAGGGGCGCGGGCTTGCGCGGGTAGACAACAACGGTCGTACGATCATCGCGGTTTTTCGTAGCCGCGGATGCATATCCGCAGAGCTTCGCGTCAGGGGTCACTCTCCCGCCAAGACGCGCCACGGTGGCCTGGGAGGTATCGGTTCATCAGGTGATCGAAATGCTTGCGATCTGTGACCCGCTTTCGGCTGCCGCCGCGGCTGAACCACGGTCCCGGGCGGTCCATTGCCTTGCTCAATGCCGCACCGAGTTTCCGCTTGAGTGTGCGTGATACTTCGGCCCATTCGAGGAACCCGTCCCAGCTAATCAGGATGTGCAGGTGTGTCGCGGTTGCACAGACCTGGTGCGGACGCCAGCCGTTGTCACGGCAGACCTTGCGGGTAGCGTCCACCAAAATATCCTGCGTCGCGGCGTCGAACGTGATCGGTGGGCGCTTGGCGTTACGGTTGTATTGCTCGGCACGCATTTTATCCGGCGGCAGGATGCCTTCACCTTTCGTGACGTAGCCTTGAGGCTTGTCTGCGTTCCAGGAGCGGTAGGCGTGGAAGGTGAAGAGGTAGACCGCCATGTCTCGGATAGTAATCGAAGGCGTTCGCGGATATGCATCCTCGGCTGGGAAAGACCACAAAGATCGTGCGGCAAACGTTCTCTGCCCGCTCATGTCCCACGCCCGTCGTAGCCGCGGATGTATATCCGCGGACACCGCCTATCCATGTGGAGCTACGACCTGCTACCCGCTGTACTTGGTTTGAGAACGCATCAGCCTATGTAGTGTTGTTGATACCACGTCCACAGGTTCGTCAGGCCGTCGGCGATCGCGGTCTTGGGGGCGTAGTCCAGTAGCTTGCGGGCCTTGTCGATGTTGGCGTAGGTGATTTTTGGCTCGCTCGCGGGGGCGGGGGGTGTTTCTAATACCGCTTGTTTGCCGACGAGCTCTTCGACGATGGTGACGAAGTCTTTCATGAGGACGGGTTCGCCTCGGCCGAGGTTGATGACCTCGTAGCCAAGCGGCTTGTCCATCGCGGCGGAGACGCCTTGGACGATGTCGTCGACGTAGGTCCAGTCGCGTTTCATGTCGCCGGCGTCGAAGAGGGTGATCGTGTCGCCGCGTGCGATGCGGTCGGTGACCATGAAGGGCATCATGTCGGGCCTGGCGCGTGGGCCGTAGACGCTGAAGAAGCGCACCGCGGTGAAGTTCATCCCGTGGAGGTTGTGGTAGGTGTAGCCCAGCAGCTCGACGGCTTTTTTGCTTGCGGGGTAGGCGGAGAGGGGCTTGTTACAGGGGTCGGTTTCGATGAAGGGGAGTTGGTCGGTCTTGCCGTAGATGCTGGAGGTGCTGGCGAAGGCGAAGACGTTGACGCCGATTTTCTGTGCGGCTTCCAGGAGGTTGACCGAGCCGTTGATGTTGACGTCTGTGTAGAGGGGTGTGCGTCCGATGGAGTAGCGGACGTTGGCCATGGCGGCGAGGTGGGCGACGGCCCGGGGCTTGTGGGCATCAAATATTTCGTTGACCGCGTCGGTGTCGCGGATGTCTGTCTCGCAGAGCGTGAAGCGTTCGTGGTCGACGATATCGGCGATGTTGGCGCGTTTCTGTTTTGGGCTGTAGTAGTCGTTGAAGTTGTCGATGCCGACGACGTGGTCGCCCTGCGCGAGCCTGACCTGGCTGAGGTGTGATCCGATGAGTCCCGCTGCGCCGGTGATGAGGACGGTGTTGGGCATGGTGGGAGGGTCTTGGGTATGGGGTCTAGGGTCTGGTCGGAGTCAAACAAACGTGTTGGTGTTTCTGGGCATTTTACGAATCATACGGATCACAGCAGAAACCAGGGTGCTGCGGTTCGGTGATCTCAGGAATCCCCCGGCAAAGCCGGGGGCTGAGGGAGGTGTTTGGCGCCTGCGGTTCAATCAGAATCCTTATCAGTCACGCAGGGGGTTTAGTCTGAGTTTTTCATACCTCGGTAAGGGTACATGATTCAAACCAGACCCCAGACCCGATACTACTTAGCCTGGTCATCATCGACGAGCATGAATTTAACTTCGGCTTCTGCGGCGAGGTCCTCGGCGACGTAGGCTCTGCATCGCATGTGTACGATCCGGCTGCGCATCTTGACGCTGGTGGCTTCCATGACCAGTTGATCGCCCGGG
>JAJDCT010000227.1 GCA_029260695.1 Phycisphaeraceae bacterium | reverse complement strand
ACCCGCGCCCGGGCGGTCAACGCCAGAGGCACCAGCGTCAGGCTCATCAAAATCAACAGCCCACCGATCAACCAGAACGGCGGGGCGGGCAACTTCATTTCTTCGACGATCCACTTGAGCATCGGTCTCTCACGTTTGCGTGTGCCTGCGCCTAAACGCGCACCTGCGATCAGTCTTCTATCAATTCAACGGAAACAGCGCCTAATCCCTTGAGGAATTCGGTCGTCTTGTCCTTATCAAACCGGCGGTCGCGGGCCTGGACCTCAATGAAGAAGCGGTCCGCGGTCACCCGCCTGAAATTCACACTCTTTAACAACGGGTTAGAAAGCTTGGGCAGCCGGTTCATGATCAGCATCCCGAACACCGCGCCGAACGCAGACAGCAGGATCGTGGTCTCAAACACAACAGGGATGAACGCCGGGAGGCTGTTGAACGGCTTGCCGGAGATCAGGAACTTGTACCCGCGGATCGGTGCCGCCGCCCCGGGGAGCCCAGGCAGGTCGATCGAGTCGGTCGCCATCGTCCCCAACGCCAACGACAGCCCTACGATCGTCCCGGTGATCCCGCAGATCAAGACTATCCAGGGCAGGATCGTCGGGCGGATCCCGATCGCCGCATCGATCCCGTGGATCGGGAACGGGCTGTGCACATCCCAGTGCTTGAACCCTTCATCGCGGGTCTTCTTGGCCGCACGCATGGTGTCGTTGACCGTCGCGAACTCGGCGATCACGCCGTGCAGTTTCCCGGGGCTCTCGCAGGCTTGATCGAGTGAGGGTGGGTCCATGACCTGTGTCATCAGTGTCCCTCCCTTTCAGTGATCGGGTGGTCAGGACGGTAGTCCGCCTGGCCTTCGTCGGGGTTGTAGGGTTCGCCGGGCTCGTGCTGGATATCGTGGGCCTGGGGCATCACGGTCTTGATCTCCGCCATCGCGATCACCGGCAGGAACTTGCAGAACAACAGGAAGAACGTGAAGAACAGCCCGAACGAGCAGATGAGCATCCCAAGGTCCACCCAGGTCGGCGTGAACATCGCCCAACTGGACGGCAGGAAGTCACGGTGCAGGCTGGTCGCGACGATCACGAACCGCTCGAACCACATCCCCACGTTCACGCACATCGCCGCGAACATGATGGTGAAGACGTTACGCCGGGCCCACTTGAACCAGAGGATCTGCGGGCCGATGATGTTGCAGAAGATCATCGTGAAGTAGGCCCACTGGTAGGGCCCAAGCGCCCTATTGAGGAACGCGGCCTGCTCGTAGTGGTGCCCTGAGTACCAGGCGACGAAGAACTCGATCGAGTAGGCGTATGCGACAATCATCCCGGTCCCGAGCATGACCTTGCAGCAGTTCTCGATGTGCCGGTCGGTGATGATGTCTTTGAGCCCGAGCATGGCGCGTGCCGGGACGGCCAGGGTGATGACCATGGCGAACCCGCCGTAGATCGCCCCTGCGACGAAGTAGGGCGGGAAGATCGTGGTGTGCCAGCCGGGGAGCTGGGAGACGGCGAAGTCGAAAGACACGACCGAGTGCACACTGAGCACCAACGGGGTCGCCAACGCCGCCAGCAGCAGGTACGCCTTCTCATATCGGTGCCAGGCCCGGCTCGACCCGGTCCATCCCAGGCTAAATAGCCCGTAGGCAAACTGCCCGTACTTGTTCTTGCAACGATCGCGGAGCGTGGCGAGGTCGGGGATCATCCCGACGTACCAGAACAGCAGCGACACGGTGGCGTATGTCCCGACGGCGAAGACGTCCCACAGCAGCGGCGAACGGAACTGAGGCCACATCCCCATCTGGTTGGGGATCGGCGCCAGCCAATACGCCAGCCAGGGCCGACCGATGTGGATCCCCGGGAACAGCCCGGCACACATGACCGCGAAGATGGTCATCGCCTCGGCAAACCGGTTGATCGCGGTACGCCAGTTCTGCCTGAACAGGAACAGGACCGCCGAGATCAGCGTCCCGGCGTGGCCGATGCCGACCCAGAACACGAAGTTGATAATCGGGAAGCCCCAACTCACCGGCTGGTTGTTGCCCCAGACACCCACGCCTGTAGCGAACAGGTACCCGATCAACAGACCGAGGATACCCAGCATCGAAGCCGCCACAATAAACGCGGCCCACCAACTGACCGGCGGTTTGCCCGCGGCGATGCCGGCGACCTTATCGGTGATGCTCGTAAAATCGTTGTCTCCCAGCACCAACGGCGCGCGGGAGGTCGGGTCGTCGCCCGTGTTATCGATCAACGGCTTAGGGACATTAGGTTGGGTAGTGATGGTCGCCATAACTTAGCTGTGCCCCCCATGCTGCGCGGGGCTTGCGTCGTGGCCCGATCCGTCGCCAGCAGAGCCCCCGGTTCCCCCACCGCTTTGTGCCAGCGTGGCGATGGGGTTGCGGAGCTTGGCCAGGTAACGCGAACGGGTCCGGGTGTTCAATTCCTCAAGCACCATGTATGACCTTGGGTTCTTCTGCGACTTAGTGACGTTGCTGTTAGCGTCGTTCAGGTCGCCGAAGATGATCGCCTGCGTCGGGCAGGACTGCTGACAGGCGGTGGTAATCATCCCATCGTCCACGGTCGGCTTGTCGCGCTCGCCCTTGGCGAAGCGGTTCTTGGTGTCGATCGTCTGACGCTTGATCCGCTGCAGGCAGTAGTTGCACTTCTCCATCACGCCACGCATCCGCACGGTGACGTCGGGGTTGAAGACCATCCGCTTGATCTTATCGATCATCGCTTCCTGCTGCATGTCCGGCATAAGCAACCAAGGCTTCGCCGTCCCACGCGGGCTCTTCGAGTGGAAGTCGAAGTAGTTGAACCTTCTGACCTTGTACGGGCAGTTGTTCGAGCAGTACCGCGTGCCGATGCAGCGGTTGTAGACCATCACGTTCAGCCCCTCGGCGTCGTGCACGGTTGCCGCGACCGGGCAGACCTGCTCGCACGGAGCGTTCTCGCACTGCTGACACATCATCGGCTGATGGATGACCTCGGGGCGCTCGGCGTTCTTGTCATCTTCGGATGTCTTGAAGTACCGGTCGATCCGAAGCCATTGCATCTCCCGGCTGACCAGGACCTGGTCCTTGCCAACGATCGGGATGTTGTTCTCGGCCTGGCAGGCGACGACGCAGGCGCTGCAGCCGATGCAGGCGCTCATGTCGATCGACATGCCCCAGGCGTGGGGGTGGTTGAACGCTTCCGGGCCGCCTTCTCGCTTGGGCTCGGTCTTGTATGGCGCATCCCAGAGCTGTAGCGTCACCCCGCCGTGCTCGTTCTTGTGCACGAAGTGCGGATCTTTCTGATACTCGTCGAACGAGGCGTCCTTGATGATCAGCCCGCTGTGGCCCTTGACCCCGACACGCTGCTTGGTCAGCTTCATGCCCAGGGGATCGATCAGGTGGTGGTTCTGCGT
>JAJDCT010000226.1 GCA_029260695.1 Phycisphaeraceae bacterium | reverse complement strand
CCAACACCTTCATCGGCTTACGCGACCACACCGACACACCCGCATACCCCTTCTTCTGCGCCGGGTGCCAACGCACATCCCAACCCTCCGGCGAAGCCCAAGGCATCGGCAACTGCTCCGGCAACGCACGCACCTCCTGCAGCAACAACACATCGGGGTTCACCCGCCGAAGGTGGTCCGCAAAACCTTTTCGCAACGCAGCACGCAGCCCGTTGACATTCCATGTAGTGATACGCATCCCAAGAGTCTAAAGCATCTCGCCCCCACCTGTACCCGCCACCACACTCAAGGCACCACCACTCGCCTCACTCGCTACGCTTACAACCTCCCTCCCCTTACACCCGAAGCCCCTCCGCTCGTCCGCCCGCTACGCTCATCGCCTCCCACCCCCATCACTACGAAGCGCTGCGACTTGTCGCGCCTCCTACTCCTCGCCCCCTCCGCGCCTCCGTGGCACCCCAACCCCCTCGCCCGGCGGGGTCGGCCTCCCAAAATCAGGGTTGCCTTCAACGTCCCACTTAAACGCCTGCAAACGGATATCCCTGTCCCAGCCCGACCCCCGCGACCTCGCCGCGTGGTAGATGATCCAGTCCCGCCCATTCCCGTCCTCGTTTGCGCCCGCCACATGAACAAAACTCGCGTGCCCCGGCCCAAACACCTCACCCGTCTTCGCAAACACCGCCTCGGGATGCTTGGCCCACGCTCCCACCGCAAGCGGATCATCCCCCACAAGCGTCAGCCGACCCAGGCAATAATCATCCGTCCAACTCCCCCCAGCAGAATAGATCACATGCACCTTCCCACCGCGTTGCAAAATCTCCGGCCCCTCATTAACCCGCGGTTCACTCGTCGTCTCCCACCCCAGCGTCGGCTCACTGATCACCACGCCACCGCCAACCACCGTCACCGGGTCCGACATCGCAGCGACGTACAGGTTCTGCTGCACGTCTTCAACACCCGGCCAACCCGACCAGATGAAATACAGCTTGCCGCCCGGGCCCTGATAGACCGTCCCATCGATCGCCCACCGGTCCGCCTCGTCCGCGATCTTCCCCACAAAAGTGTAAGGCCCAAGCGGGTCGTCCCCCGCACTACGCAACACAAACATCCGGTGATTACGGTTCTCCCCATCGTCAGCCGCAAAGTAGATATACCACCGCCCACCGATCCCATGCAGCTCCGGCGCCCAGACATTCTTAGAGTAAGGCCCATCATCCGGTGCCCGCCACAAAACCGTCTCGACACCCCCGCCGATCAGATGCAACCGATCAGAAACACGCACACCGATCCCCCGGCCTGTAGAGAAGCAGTAGTAATACAACCCCCCATGCTCCAACACCCAGGGGTCCTGCCCGCTAACCACAATCGGATTGGTAAACGTCATCTCGACCCCGTGCTGTGCAAGCACGCTGCCGGCAAACAGGCACATAAGCAGCGGTAGTAAACCCCATCGGCGCGGATTCATCGGGCGACCCCTTCCAGATTCCCATCGACTCATACGGATTCCGCTTAATTCATGGGCGACAGTTTTTCCCTCAGACCCCGGCCTTGCCGGGGGATCGGCCATGTTGATGGGCACGAGTTTTAATCGTGATCCGTATAATATGGTACCCGCCTGGGTCGACCCCGAATGGCGCGCACAATACAACACATTTCATCAAAGAAAATCCAACCCCGTCCATAAATCCGTAGCCCCCAGCCAGGCCAGCAACTTACAACGATCCGCACACCCCGCTGAACCACCCCCGTGCGCACAAACCCGTCGCACCGCCCAATAGTAGACCCCCCGACTTTCCCGGCACGGCAACGGATGCAACGTTTGCCACCCTCCGGGGGCGGGCCGGGGGTGCCGACAACCTCACGACGGCGACGGCCAGCTGCCTGAGTATCCGCTGATTAAAAGGACCGGGACTCACGGGCTGCCCCCACGGAAAGCTACACTCAAAAGGTGTGGCCGGTGAAGGGCCTTGCAAGCGGATCGCCCCGGCCAGATGACGGATAAACAGGACGCGGACTCGACCCGGTCCCGCTGATCCCGCGCCTGCCGTTACCGCCGGGACCTCGTGAGGTTTGATACACAGCCGCAACAGACTAAAAAATGCCAGCAACCCGCACCAAAGCACACTAAGAACACCGAACCCATCCGGTCTCCCAGCCGTACCACAGGCAAGGAGATCCACCATGGAACTGACACTGCGTCACGACGGTTTTGAGATGACCGAGGCGATTGATCTTCACGTCCGCGACCGTCTATCCGCTGCGCTGGACCAGCACACCAGCCACGTCCGGATGGTGGCGGTCACCGTGCGCGACGAGAACGGGCCCCGGGGCGGCTTGGACATGTCATGCCAGGTGCAGGTCGACCTGGACAACCATCGCGAGCCGGTGATCGTCAAGAAGCTGCACGAGGATTTGTACCTGGCCGTGACCGACGCCGCCGACGCCGTGAAGCGCACCGTGGGCCGGCTGGTTGGCAGGTCCAAGGAGCACCGGTAGCGCGGCCGGCGGCGCACACATGCAAAGCGGGGCCCACTCTTGGGGCTAAACGCGTGATCATAAGCCGACGCAGAAATGCTCAGCGGCCAAGGCGGTTCCCACGCCAGTTGCAACATGCCAGGACGCCTGCAACTGCGATTGCCAGCGACGCGGGTTCTGGGACCGGGTTGGCGGTGACGCTCCAACTCACGACCTGCCCGTCGAGCGTGTTGTTCAGGAACGCGACATCGACGACACGCAACGACCAATTCCCAGCGGGATTCAGCCCGGTCCAGGCAGAGAGGTCGCCGGAGAGCGGCGGGTTGGCGGTCGAGTAGGTATCGATGAGCGAGGTCCCACTGGCGTTCATGTCGTAGAGGATGTGCTGGACGCTGTTGGGGTCGGTCAGCACCAGGGTCAGCCCCGAGGTGTCCGAGTTGTTGATGTCGACCGAGATCTCGATGCCGCCAGCCACGTCTTGCAGGGCGAGCGTGGGAAACGCGATGGTGTCGAGTACGCCGACGGGGTTGTTATCGGGGATCTGGATGTTGCCGCTCGTGACGGTAGTCGGCATGGCGTGCAGCGAGGCAACTGAGATAGGAGCGGCAAACAGGAAACTCAGTGTGCGAGTAGTTTTCATGGTTTCTCTCCAATGTGGGTTGGGTGCCCTAAGGGTGATGTGTATGGGTTGCGGCCCTGCCCGTCTTGACAGGTCAGATGGAAAACATAGATGAAACAATAAAAACCCACCCGCCCTCATATGACAAGAGGGTGAGTCGAAAGCGAAAGTTTGATGGTTTTAGATGGCTACTCGACGCACTCGATTTCTCCCGGGCCTCCCAATCAAAGCTAGCCGAAATCGCCACCGAAGCAAGCAGGATATCCGGCCTAAGGCAAAAACATGGATGTCGAGTCGGGATACGTCCGGTCCTACCGATTATTTGGGCGGTATGGCGTTGATTTACATCTTGCCTAATTTGACATGCAGCCCCTTGCCCCACCGGGCATCAAGGGGTTGGCGGATCTAACCTCTGAATAGCCTGCGGGGCGTTGATGCGGTAGCGGATGTTGCGCCAGGAGATGGTTTTGCCGACCGTGGCGCGGAGCAGCAGCAGGAGGTTGATGCCCAGCCAAAGCGGGGTGGTCCAGCGTTCCAGTGTGAAAGTCGATCGGAGTTGCTTCACCGCCTCAGGCCCGAGTGTCAGCCTCACGACGCTTCGACGGTAGGCGGCGCGGACCTGGTTGGCGAGGAAGACCAACGCCAGGACGCCGAGGGAAAAATTGATGTGGTCGGGGCTTCTGTGCTTCACGAGGAGCGTGACCGCGGATGCCAGACCCATGAAATACAGCGCGTTGATAAATAGTGCAGCGAGAAAGACAAGCGGGGCGTGGATGCGTGTGATGACGTATTGCCGATAGGCGAAGTTGCACAAACCTTTCCAGTCGTAATCCACAGGCGAGGCGACCAGGCACTCCGGGACAAAGTACACACGCTTATCCAGGTCCCGGCACATGCGCGTCACCTGGTAGTCATCACTGATCGCGCCACGCCATCGGCCAAGCAGGTCCGTTTCGTTGGCGGTGTCGACACGCATGGCCATCGACCCGCCCCAGGCATGGGTAAAAGCGTCGCGCCGGATCAACCCGGTGGTGGAGCTATTGAGGATGCTGGCGATCTTCGATGCGAATGACACCGTGTCCTGACCTTCAGCCGGCTGGGGTATCAACCAGCGGAACCCGGTGGTGACAGCGGTACGTTCCTGGCACAGCGGGCCGACCAGTTCGCCCATCCAGTTGGGCCCGGGCACGGCATCGGAGTCGGCGAACACCCAGACTTCTTCGCCACCGCCATCCTGCTGCAGCTTCTGCACCGCGGCTATGAGGTTGTGGACCTTCTGCCCCTCGTTGGGTCCGGCGACGCC
>JAJDCT010000225.1 GCA_029260695.1 Phycisphaeraceae bacterium | reverse complement strand
GACGACGGGGATCGTCCCGAAGATTTTGGATTCGGTGTAGGATTTTCCGGCTGCGAGGTCGGTTTTGAGTTGGTCAAGCAATTCGGCTGTGTCGAACACGCCGAGGTTGTTCAGGTTAGCGACGTGGTTTTTGGCCTCGTCCGCGACGGCGGTGAAGGCGGCGGCTTTCTCGACGATGGCGTTGTTAGCGGATTCGCGGTGCTTGGAGATGAACACGACATAGTTCACCGAAACAACGGCGACTAGCACCGCGAGTGTGATCGCGGCGATTCGTTTACCTAGTGCGATTGAGTTTATCCACTTAAACATGACGGCTGCCCTCCCTATCGTTAATGATGCTACGAGCTTGTGGGTTGTTCATCGATCGATTCCTGACCCCGTTCGTCCGACCCGAGCACGTGGCTTCGGGCTTGGGTACTTCCCCGTTTATTTCGAGGACTCCACCCGCCGGGTGAGTTGGAAGAGGTCAAACGAACAACATGCTTCCAGGCTCGGAGTGATTTACCGTTGCCCGCTTTTGCGTGCGATTCATGTGGGTCGGTAGTTGGCGCCGACCCGTGATTTTTCGGTCCACCCCAAGAGGATATGATTTGGGCTACTTAGCCCCTCTGGACCAGAGTCTTCTATCGACGGCTGTAAGTAACAAGATCAGGGTTTAGGTGTAAGATGAAAAAAGTATATTGGCCTTTTATCAGTGCTACAAAGTGGGTTATGCCTAAGAGCTTTGCAGTTGTAGGTTTGTGAGTCGTAAAGGAAAGTTGCCAGCAAGGGTAGCCTGCCAGTCTAAAAGTAAGATTGTTTAGGCGGCGTGGCATTTTCGTCGTTGTGTTGAGTCTTATCGTCTGTAGATTCTTCTTGTTCCGCTTTGTATTCTTGTGTTTTCGTGGTGCTCGAAGCACTCTCGTGGGAAGTTAATCATGTCATCCGAAGGCGAGTTGTGGCGGGTTTGGCGAGACGCGGCCTTACGACCGGATGTAGCAGAGCGTCTGCGCGGGTTGCTCAACGAGATTGATCATCGGGTGAGCGAATCGGGGTTCGCATGTCAGCAAAGCGGGCGGTGCTGTAAGTTCGAGTCGTTTGGGCATCGGTTGTATATGACGGGGTTAGAGGTGGCATGGTTCCGATTGTTGGTCGGGTCGCCAGGCATCCGGGCGGAGGTTCCCGGGTCAGAGGGTAAAACCATCGGGTTGGCGGTGCTTGATCCGGAGCGGGACGGGTGCCCTTACCAGGTGGAGGGGCAATGCGGTGTGCATCGGGATCGGCCGTTCGCTTGCCGGGTGTTTTTTTGTCAGGCGGGGTCGGATGCGTGGCAGGCTGAGGTGTACGAGTCGTTCCAGTTGGGGATGAAGCGGCTGCACGAGGAACTGGGCTTGCCGTACCGGTATATGGAGTGGCGTCGGGGTTTGGCGGATGCGGGGGCGGAGGGGTTGTAGGTGGGCAATACACAGGGCGCTAAGCCGCAAGCGGGGGTTTCGGCAGGTCTATATTTAAGAGTGGCGTAGGCGGGGTCAAGGCATCACGTCAAGGAGCTGGGCGGGTTCGTGGATGATGGCGTCCGCGCCGTGATCGCGGAGTTGCGGCTCATCGCGTAGCCCCCAGGTGACGCCGACGGCGAACATGCCGGCTGCCTTGGCGGTGGCCATGTCTTCACCGGAGTCGCCGACAAAGACGGTGTGTTTGGGTGGGACGTTCATGCGTTTACATATATCGAGGGCCACGGCGGGGTCGGGTTTCAGGGGGACGCCGTTACGTTGGCCGAAGACCTGCTCGAATTTCCAGTTGCTCAAGAGGTGGGCGACCATGTCGGTGGTGGCTTGGTGGGGTTTGTTGCTGAGGACGGCGAAACGGTGCCCGCGTGTCGTCAAGGCGTCGAGCGTGTTGGGGATATCGGGGAAGGGTGCGGTGTGGTCGTACTTGTGGTCGTGGTAGTAGGCCAGGAATTTTTCGAGGGCCATTTCGACTTCCTTCTCGTCGCCGCCGGCGGCCCTGCTGAGCAGGACCCGTGCACCGTTGCCGATCATCTGTCGGCAGGTGGCGGCGGGGATCGGGTCGTGGCCCATGGATGCCAGGACGTGGTTGGTGGCGTTAGTGAGGTCCTGGAGTGTGTCCAGCAGCGTGCCGTCGAGGTCGAATATCAAGGCGTGGTGTGGCATGGGGTTAAGTGTAGCGGCTGGCCGGTGGTCTGAGGAGGTGATGTAAGTGACAATTGCACGGGGGGGGGCCAGAGCGTATGCTCACGGGTTGGCCATTTTGCGGAATCACAGCATGCGCGCTACGAACCCCCACCCAGATCTGGATCCTGATACCCGTAAGACGGTGGGCGAGGCGATGGGCCGGCTGCCTTCGGGCTTGTTTGTGCTGACCGCGGCGCAGGATGAAAACCGCATGGGGATCATCGTCAGCTTCGTGCAGCAGGCGTGTCTGAACCCGCCGATGGTGACGGTGGCGATCGCTAAGGGCCGACCGATCATGCCTTTGATCAGCGAGTCCAGGCAGTTCGGTCTGTGCCAACTTGCGGAGAACGACCGGCTGATGGTGCGTAAGTTCGCCAAGTTCAACGACGCGGCGGTGACGGAGGACCCGTTCCTGGGTTTCGAGTTGATGCAGGGCGTGATGCCTAAGCTGCCGATCCTCGCCAATACGCTGGCGTACCTGGAATGCGAGCTGGTCAGCCATATGGACATCGAGGGGGACCACGACCTGTTCGTCGGTGCGGTCCGGGGCGGCGCGCTGCGTCATGCCGAGACACCGCCACATATACGGCTTCGGGATTCCGGTCAGGACTACTGAGTTTTATCGTGGCTGTGCTGCTTGGGCTCCTGGCGGTTAGAATCCAGCTATGACCCAGCGCACCATCCCTATCCAGATCGACGATCCGATCAACGCACGGATCCTGGCGGTCTCCGAAGACAAAATCCAAGGCTACCAGCGTGACCCGCTCGGTGAGATCGCCAAGCAGAGCGGTGTAGATATCGACACCGTGACCGACCGGCTGCGTGCGATGCTCGAAGCGGGGACGATCCGGCGGATACGCCAGACGCTGATGGCGACCAACCTCGCGCCCGGTGCGCTGGTCGCCTGGAAGGTTCCGCCTGAGAAACTCAATAGCGCGTTCGACTATATGTCTGGGGAGGACCCGTTCTCCGGGCACGTTGTTTTGCGTTCCACCGACAAGGACACGCCGGGCTCGCAGTACAAGCTGTGGACAACGCTGAAGGTTCCGGTTGGGTATTCGATGGACAAGCACTGCGCATACCTGATGTCACAGACGGGGGCGGAGTCTTACACGCTGCTGCCGGCGAAGAAGCTGTTTGCATTGGGTGTCGGGCATGTGCGTCGGCGTGACCTGGAGCCCGGGGCGCGGACAGATGAGCCCGGCCGGGCGATGGATGTGAGCGTGGTCGAGCTCAGTGATTTGCAGTGGCGTGTGTTGATCGTGTTGAAGCGGGATTTTGCGCCAGACGAATTAACGCGGGACATCTGGTCTGGGCGTGCGAGTGAGGCGGGCGTTGCGTTAGAAGAATTCCACCGCGTGGCTGAGGGGCTGAACGAACGCCGGGTCATCGGGCGGTTCTCGACATTTCTGGAACACGTCAAGAAACTCAAGGACGGCACGACTGTGACGAAGTACAACGCGCTGTTCCATTGGGCGGTCCCGGCTGGTCGTGAGATGGACGCGGGGCTGGAGGTCGGGCGTCACCACATCATGACCCACGCTTATTGGCGGGAGGCGGGCGAGGAGTTTAACCATGTAAACATCATGGGCGTCGCCCACGGGACGGACAAGCAGAAGGTGCTTGCGCACAAGGCCGCGATGGATCAGCACCTTGCGGAGGCGGGCATCGAGGTGTCGTATACGAATGTGTTCTGGGGCGGGCGCAGCGAGATCAAGCCTTCGGAGATATCGCCCGGCGCGTACCGTGACTGGTGTGTGAGCGTGGGGTTGGACCCGGGGGCGATGGGTGATTGATGGGTGATTTCTAGACATATGTTTGATATCGCCGAGTGGGTTGGTGGTGTGAGTGGGGGTGAGGTTCATGGGTGACCCCGGCAAGGCCCCGGGGGGTTAGGGCCGGGCTTTGGGAGGGCGCTGAACCGCGAGCGTGGGATCAGGCGTCATGTCCGACGGATTCTTGTAGATAGTTATGGTTGAGCCTTTGACATCGATGGAACTACGAGACGCCCTGGCCGGCCCGGTGGGTGAGGCGTTGGTGTCGACTGCGCGGGTCGGGTCGATCGAGCCGTTGGGTCCGGACAAGCCGGTCGACGACCAGACATACAAGTACCTGGTGCGCAGCAGCGAGGGGGATTCGCTGGCGGTGGTGTTGTGTTCGCCGGGCGTGGCCCCGGATCTGATTGCACGGGGGTCGCGTTGCGCTGTGGAGGCGAAGCGTGCCCTGGGTGCTGAGCTTGGCAGGGTGGTACTCGATCCGTTGGCCGAGGGCGAGATACACGGGCTGAGCTATGTGGTGCTGCCTTACCGTGAGCCTTTAAGTGAAAGACGTGTGACGGGTTGGCTTCAGCGCCGCCGCGTTGGGCCGGTGGTGTTTGACTGGCTGTATGGATTGACACGGCAGACGATGCGCGATGTGAGTGACGCCGACCGACACGCGAGGTTTATCCGACCGCTTGGTGGGCTGGCAGAAGCGGTGGGCGCATCCGACGCGGTGCGCCGGGCTGCGGAGCACGGGCTAGGCGGTCTGGAGGCCGGCCGATGGACGCCCCGGTTCGTACTCATGCACAACGATCTATGGAAGGGGAACATCCTGCTGGATGGCGGCGGGGGGGTTGTGGTGATCGACTGGCCGGGGTCTTTGGTGGATGGCTACGCGGTCTATGATCTTGCCCGGCTGGCGGATTCGTTTGGGCTTAGTGATCGGGCGCTGGGCGAGCGGGTCCAGGCGCATTGCCGGGTGCTGGGCTGCGATCCGCAGGACGCGGTGTCTCACCTGGCGGCCGGGCTTGGGTTTCTTTTGGCGAATCTGGAACACTTCCCGATGCACCTGTTTTTGCCGATGGCGGACAGGTGTGTCCG
>JAJDCT010000224.1 GCA_029260695.1 Phycisphaeraceae bacterium | reverse complement strand
ACCAGCAGGTACAGCCCGCCGAGGTCCGGGAACGGGCTGACGTAACGCGTGGTGCCGGTGGCTTGTTGTTCAGGGTTCGCTTGTGACATAGGTCAACACCATCGCACAGCGTGGAAGGTCTGGCAAGGGTGGCGGGGGAATTCGAGGGCTTGGCTTGAGCGCTTTTCGTTCACCCCTTGCGGATCGTGTTTAGCCGTCGCGGCCACGCGGCGTACTCCGGGCGTGGCCGCCCGGGCTAAACACGCTGGCACCACGGTAAACGAAGTGGGGATGTCTACCCGAACATCTGCGGGGTCACGGGGGTGTCAGACCAGTCGTCCTGGCCTTGGGTGTTGCAGCGAACGCGCACCAGGACGCGGATGGTCAGTTCGACGTAACGTTCGATCTGCACGTTCTGGTGCGGGTCGATGATCGAATCACCAGCGGCCTCCATGAACAACTGCTCGTGGATCAGGCGCTCGATGGTCGGGCGGAACTTGGTGACAGGCCGATCGGTGCATTCATTGACCAGCCGGATCAGCCCGGGCAGCACGGCAACGACAGGCGAGAGCTCGGGAGAACATCCCGACGCCTTAGCCGCCTGCTTCTTACGGCCCGCCGGTGGTTTCTTTTTGGCCTGGTTCGTTTGGGCCGGGTTGTTCAGGAGCTCCCATTCTTCATGCAGGAGCGCCAAGTCTGTCTGTTCGAGTCCGGTGTGATGGAATGGCATGAGTCGCCTCCCAAATCCTTTTGGGACTGGTCAGGGTCTGCGTCGCCCGCCTTGCGAAATTTTACCGGGCAAACAGGCCCGGAGGATGGACTGGATTGGGGCTCGCCTTGAGGCGTGGGCCTAGGTAACAGTATCCCTCAGTAAGGTGTCGGGTCAACGGTTGTGGAAAAGAAAATGACAGGCGGTGGACAACACCGGGTCGGGTGTCAAGCAGGTGGAGGTCCGGGCGACCGAGGGGTGATGTATCCGGGGGCTGGGGGATCAGGGGACCAGCATGCTGTCGAAGGGGTCGGCGGGCGTTTCTCGGCCGGTGTAGAAGTCGATGCCAGTGGCTTTCCAGATGTTGTCTAGTCCGTTGTCTCCAAACGAGTCAACGATCGGGCGGACCCGCCAGGTGACGACCCCGTTGGCGGCCAGGACGTTCTGCCCGGCCCCGCGGTGGGCCCGGCTCGGGGCGTTCATCGGGGTGGTCTCATCGAAGACGATCCGGCCTTGATACACCGGATACAGGGGGTTGCGGTCGGCGAGGATCGCCATGTCCGCCGCTTCATCCAGGCGGATAGCCCGGGCGGTGTATTGGTTCTGGTAGCTAAAGGACACTGACCGGGGCCCGGACCAATCGAAATCGTCGTGTGTGAGGCGGGTGCGGTTGGCGTAGGCGTTTTCCGGGCAGCTCAGCTCGGCGGCACTGATGTAGCCGTTGCGGACAAGGCGGTACAGGTGTGCGGAGTTGGACCGTGCGCCCTGATTACTGGCCGCGGGGGCTTGGCCGACGTTCCACCAGATCATGCCCGGCCGGGTGTTGCCCCGGGGCATCTGCCCCTGGTTGTCCGCCGCGTAGCTGGCCATCGCCTGACCGGCCAAGCCCATGTTGGCGGCCCCGGTGATCCGGTACGAGTCGGCCTTCTGACGCTCCATCACCGGCATCAGCAGGGACGCTCCGATGATGAACACCGCAGCCGCCGTGACTAGCTGGTGCCAGTTGACCCCGATCGTACGCCTGGGTTCTGCAAGCATCTGGACCTGCTGAGAGAACCGCTGCCGCTGCTCGTGGGCTCGGATAGCTTCCAGCGTCCGGGCGGTCAGGTCACCGGCCGGGTCTTGGGCAGGGTCCTGCTCCAGCAGGGCAAGAAGTTCACGGACCTTCTCGCACCGTTCGCCCAGGCCGGCAGATACCGGGCCGCGTTCAATACCCCCGATAGTTCCGGCTTTCCCGGTTTCCCCGGCTCCCCCGGTTTCACTCGCCATGGCCGCCAGCAGCGCGTCGAGCGCCTGGCCGTCTAACTCACAGAGGCGATGAATCGGCCCGCCTGCTTTGTCAGCGGGGTCATGAGCTCCGGGATTCTGATGCGTGGGATCTGGCATGGTTAGGTTTCTTCATTACCACCCGGTATGGGGTGTCATCGTCAAAATAAGATCGGTCAATCGTCATCCGGTACGGCCTGGGCCTTCCAAAGCTCGGCAAACGTGCCTACCGCGGCGTGAAGCCGACTCTTGACCGTCCCCAGCGGGATGCCGAGGTTCTCGGCGATCTCCCGGTAGGCCATCCTGTTAAAGTAAGCCAGTAAAAGCACTTCACGGAGGTGTTCGGGCAACGATGACACGACATCTCTGACTATCTGGCCGGTTTCCTTCTCCTGAGCAATTTCCTGGGGCAGTGGTAGATCCGCCTCCATCAAATCGATAAACGCCCGGCCGCCCTCCTGGTTCTGGTCTACCGTGGCCGAGAGGGAGGCCGCCTTCTGTCTCTTGTTCTTACGTAGGTGGTCCCGTGCTTTGTTCGCCGCAATCGTAAAAAGCCACGGTTTAAATCTGCGGGATATATCGAATGTGCCGGCCGAGATGTGAACCTGGATAAAGGCTTCCTGGAAGATGTCGTCCGCCGACGTCCGATTCCCCACAAACCGGGCCAGGAAATGGAACAGCTCCAGCCGATACCGCTCGATCAACACCTCCAGGGCCCCATCATCACCGCTGCGGTGCCGCCCCAGCAACTGCTCGTCGGTCAGGTCTTCTAGAGGTGCTGTCTGGCCAGAGTCTTGCATGGGTAAAGATTGTACGACAAGGCGGGGAAAAGGTTTGCGGGCGGCTCTGTCCCCGGGCCGTCCCCCGGCGTCTTAAGTGGGTTATGGGATATATGATGTTCCCGATGGCTACGCTCTGTCGCCGGGCGAGGGGCCGGATGGGATGTGCCTGAACAGGTAAGGCCTTGGCGTTTTGCCAAGTGTTGCATGTAATTAGGAGATGAACTCTGATGAAAAAGTCAATGGTCGCCGTCGTCGTTGTTTGTGCGGTATCGATGCCGTTCGTGTTTGCCCTCGCCGATGAAGATGCGGGGCACTCGCAGCATGGTCAATCGGAGACAGTAGCAGGGGGGGCAGGCACGACCGAGGTCTCCAGGGGAACCGTGGATTCGGCCGTGACGCTGTCGGCAGACCTACGCGCGCTGCTGCGTCAGGAGATGATCAGCCTCGACCGCGCGATGGGTACGCTTGGCTCTGACATCGTTCAGGGCCGATGGGAGTCCGCCTCCGCGACCGCTGCCCAGATGCGTGACAGCTTCATCTTTAAACAGGCTCTGACTCAAGAGCAGGCCCACGAGTTACACGCCAAGCTGTCTCAAGGTTTTATTGACATGGATGTCCGGTTCCACAAGCAGGCTGACAAACTAGCGGACGCCACCCACCAACGCGACCCGGAACTGAGCGTGTTCTATTACGGGCAGATGATGAACTCATGTGTGCAGTGCCACACCACCCACGCCCCCAACAACTTCCCCGGGTTCCGTTTGGATGAGCCGGCTGGCCACGGGCATGATTAGAGGGTGTTGGTGGTGATTGGTTTTGTGGCGGGTTTTGATAAAGTAACTAACCAGGTCGTCTGAATCAGGCATTAAACCCCATCACCACCAGCATCGGCCAGCCGATGTATTTTTCGGCGCGGGGGTAGTGTTTGGCGAAGGCTTCGTCGGGCTGGTGTTCGCTGATGTGGTTGAGCTTCAGGTTGGCGGACATCGCGGCGTTGAGGAAGTCGCTGATGCTGTGGGGGAGGCTGCCGGGGGAAACGATGTCGCCTGAGTCGGGGTCGGTGAAACGGGCTTGTGATCCGCGCAGGAACATGGCGGGGTGCATCGCCGAGACGACCAGTTGGCCGTTGGGAACAAGCACGCGTCGCGCTTGCCTGAAAAATAACGGCAGGTCGCGGATGTGTTCAAGGACCAGGCCGCTGACGACTTTGTCGAATGCGTGATCTTCAAATGGCAGCGGTTCGTGCAGGTCGTGTGTGTGCCAACTCACCTTATCTGCGCCGGGCTTGGTGCTCGCTTCGTCGAGCATGCCTTGCGAGAAGTCCACCGCGGTCACGTCGGCACCTTCGTTAGCTAGCCACAAGGCGTGGCGCCCGGTGCCACAGCCTATATCCAGGACACGTTGCCCGCGCACCTCGCCGACCAGTGCCCGCACGCGCGGTTGTTCGAGCGCTTGCAGCGGGTTCCCATCGCAGTCGTAAACCGGGGCCCAGCGGTCGTAGCCGGTGCGGGTCTGCGCTAGTTCGTCTTCGGGTGATCTATCGGGCATGACATCCCCATGATCCGGTTATCTGCCGGTTGTGACAAGCCCTTAAGCGTGTGGCCGCCGTGCGATTAGTCCAGCGGGTTCACCACAAGCCCGGTTGCGAGCTTGGGGTAGAAGAAAGTGCTCTTCTGAGGCATCAGTTCGCCGGCCTCGCTGACCAGGCGGACGGACTCTAGCGGCGTGGCACGCAGGACCAATCCGAGCTGGTAATCATGGGTATCGGCGAGCTCTTTGAGCTGGCTGATCTCGTGGGGGAATTTCCAGGTGACGGCTTCATCGGGCTTGCAGAAGTTGGGTTGGCAGAGCTGTTCGACGATCAGGTGCTGGACGATGGCGACGTCGAGTTGCCGCCAGGCGACGGACTGGTTGCCGTGGGTGGTTAAGAGCGGGTCTTCTTCAATGGTTGTGGCTATGGCGAGGGGGGCGTCGGGGTTGGATGGGTCGTACAGCCCGACCGCGTGGGGGTGATCGCAGTCGGCGAGGGCCTGTTCGAGCTGCGCCGGGTCGGTGCCAGGAATCGCGGTGATTTCGAGTTTGCCCTGAGATGCTTTCTTGAAAGCGTCGAGGCTGAAGTTGGGCATGTTTCCAAGGACACGGTGCGTCGGCAATACGATCATGCCGGGGTCTTGCATGGAGATGAGGACGAACAGGCAGTAGGCGGCGTTGCCGACGGGCGTGCCTTGCTCGTTAAGCTCGTTGAAGTGGTTCAGGGCGGTGTTGTAGCGGTGGTGGCCGTCGGCGATGAAGAGGTCTTTGTTTTGAATCGCGTTTTGTAACCCGGCGACGCGCGGGGCGTCATCGACGGCCCAGGTTTCGTGCAGGACGCCGTCGTCTGAGGTCCTGCCGATGTAGGTGGGTTCGTCGGAATCGATCACAGCGGCGAGGAGGTTCCCGATAGTCATGTCGGGGTCTGAGTAGAGCCCAAAGATCGGGGAGAGCTGGGCCTGGGTGGCGCGCATAAGTTTGAGGCGGTCTTCTTTGGCGGCGCTGAAGGTCTGTTCGTGTGGGTGGATGCCGCCTTTGCCGTCGGGGGATGGGCCGAAGGGCTGGACCTTGACGTTGCCGATCAGGCCCCGGCGTTTGAATGTTTGGCCGGCGACGGTGTAGGTCTGCTGGTAGACGAAGAAGGCGGGTGCATCTCGGTGTTCCAGGATGCCGTCCTCAAGCCACCGGCGGTAGGTCTCGCCCGCACCGGTGTAGGCTTCGTCGGGCCCGACGGTTTTGGCCGGGAGGTGCGGCAGGTCGATGACACTGATGTTATTCGGGCTCGCTGCGACCAGTCGGCCTTTAGAAGCATGATCGAGGACGTCGTAAGGCGGCGCAATCCGGTCGGAGAGGTCGTTGCCGGCTTGGGTGGAAAAAGTGACCGCCGGGATGGGTTGCAGATCGGGCATGGGTCGGTTTCTCTTCGGGTTTAACGGGGTGTTGACGTCCCCCATGTGTCTTTGGGCCGACAGCTTACCGAGCTACGGACGAGTCGGCGAACCGGGCGATCTGCCCAGGCGTAGGAACAATCCCCGCTCCGTGAGTGTTAGACCCAAGTCCCCCTGAATTTATTAACCGGATTGATTAGAGCTATGAGTATCCCCGTCCGACAACCCGTTGCCCCCGGCATCTTAGGTGCCCCCGGCCTCTCACCGACTCCCGTTAGCCGTCGACAGCGTGCTAAGTCACTGGTCGCCAGGCTCCGTCACAAGCAGCTTCTGTCTGCCTTGTCTGGGAGGGTGGCTGAGTCCGCGGTTTATGCCCAGCGTGCCCTGCGTGTCCGGCGTGACGTTTGCGGTTGTGTCGGCTAAAAATACCCCGCGGTTCCCGTGTCGTGCTTCTGATCCCACACCCAGGGCGTATCGGGTGTAAATAGGCGCCTTAATCGCGGTCGTTCTGGATCGGTAGGCGTAAGGCTGCTAGAGTCGGGGTCGGTTATAAGGCCCGTGATTTCCAGCTACCAACGAACCACCGATCATGGCACGCACCTCCCTTAAAGACGCCGACTCGATCGCCTGCAAGATCCGTCTGTTGAGTCGGGAGATCAGTGCGTGTTCGGCCCGATTGCTTGAGCCGTTGGACCTCACCCCCAGCCAATCCGACTTCCTATACCACTTGACGCACGGCCAGACGTCTCCGTCTAAGATCGCGCGCATGATGGGGGTCGATGCGTCCAACCTCTCACGGATGATCCGGCAGTTCGAGGAGCGGGGCCTGATCGAGCGCAAGGCCGACGACGACAACCGGACCCGCGTGGCCCTGATCCCAACCGCCGCCGGGCGTGCGCTCGCCACCGACTCGGACCCACACGCCGAGCTGATCCGGGACACGATCAAAAAGTCCTTATCCGATACGGAGATGCGGTCCCTGCTGCGGTCGTTCCGTAAACTCAGCGAAGCCTTGGCGGCTCTGGATGCGAGTGATATGCCCAAGCCCGCACGCCGTCGGTAACCACCTTCAGGCACTTGCGAATCACCTCGGAGTCAATTTCCTGGCCGAAATCAGTGCGCGTACACTTTGGACCTATTCTTGGCCTAAAATATCTGTATCGCATGATTTAAGCAGGGTTTGCGCATGCAGGCGTCAAATTGCGGCGGATTTTTCATCCCCCGACATGAAATTGACGAAATAATAGTTGACTATACCATTGTTGTGTATATCAACGTATCCGGTCGTGTGCCCGGACACGCCCTCCGTGCCCTCTTTCTCAAAGGATTCTCCCTATGAAGACACCCCGATCCCACCGAAGCCGGGTCGCCACGTTCGCCGCTGTGAGCGGCCTGGCTCTGGCTGGAGCCCTAGGCGTGGGTAGCGCTACGCAGGCCCTGTTCGCCGGGACAGCCGACGTGACCGTTGCCGACGATTCGGGCTCCGACAGCAAGCCCAAGCCCGATGGCGGCTGTACCTGCGAGGAGTAACCGCTTGCCTCCCGGCCCCCGCCGGGCACCGGGCGTGTTCGGAGGGGGCCTTTTTTTGACCATAGCCTTGGTCTGACCCGCCTCAGCAGCGGGCGTGGTTGATCTCAAGCAGATCAACGCGCCTGCTAAAACCGTACCCGTTTTATTTTTTATTTCTGACACCCCACGAACGTATAGGAAAACCTGTTATGCAGATGAAGTCTTTCAACCTCCCGCAGCTCGCCTGCCTCCTGGTCGTCACCCTGAGCCAGGCCGTTATGGCCCAGGGCACTGAACACGCATCGACCCAGCCCGAGGTCACACAGACGCAGATCACGTTTGAGCAGGGCAAGCTCATCGAGGCGGCGTTTATCAAGATCACCCCGGGGATGGAAACCCGGCTCAATGAAGAGTATTTCAGCAAGGTGATGCCGCTTGCGATGTCCTACGGGATGAAGCCGCTTGGCCTGTTTGCCGTCACACGGGTCGAGCTCGGCGAAGACGATGCCGCCATGTGGGGCTTCTTCGAGTGGCCCAGCATGGAAGTGAAGGAGCGGTTCGACGCGGATCCTGAGTTTATTAAGCTCCGTGCCATCCGAGACAGCATGTTGGACTCGGCCAAGATGATCTATCTCAACGTCGCCGACACCACGACGACGACCATCCGTGAAGACAGGACCTACGAGTTTTTCGGTGGCTGGATCAACCGGCACAACGGCCAGCACCTCCAGCAGTACTTCGAGGTCGCCGGGCCCTGGCTCGCCAGCCACGGCGTTGTGTTTCCAGTGAAGTTCAACATCGTCGGCTCACCGAAGGGCTACCACTTCCTGCCCGATACGGTTGGCTTTATCGAGTGGCCTAACACCTCGGTGAAGCAGGCGTGGTTCGACTCCGAAGAGTTCAAGGCCGTGGGGTATCACCGAGCCCTGGCTGCGGACCGGCTCTATGCGGTCGAATCGAAGTTTATCTTCAAGCAGTAACCCCCTTGATTGAAGGCGGCGGGCTCGGTCGGGCAAGATCATGCCTTCCCCCGGCAACCCGGCCGAGCCGCGCGCCTTCTCTTATACATGTCTTTGCAGCATCACTCGGTCAATTTAGTACCCGGGTGACGACTCTGCGGTTGGCCCGCTGCCGGTCCCGCCGGTACCTTACGGCCGATGACTTTGCTGACCGCGCCGATTACCGTTCACAATCTGGAACAAGCCCTGGCCGACAGCACCCGCGCCGCGGAGCTTGGCGCGGACCTGGTGGAATTTCGGATCGATACCTTTACCGACGACCCCGCGGCGGTGACCGAACTGGTTCAGCGGTCGGCGTTGCCTTGCATCATCACCTGTCGGCCGACGTGGGAGGGCGGGGCGTATGACGGGGATGAGCAGACCCGCCTGAGCCTGCTCGAGCACGCCGGGGTCGGTCCGCGCAAGCCGGCGTACATCGACCTGGAACTACTCGCCTATCAGAAGTCAGCGAACCTGCGTCAGAAGATCTCGCTGGTAGTCGATGACCCGAATCGGCCCAGGCAGACCGATACCGGGCTGATCCTTTCGAGCCACGACTTTGACGGCCGGCCCAGTGATCTGTTGCGGAAGGTCAAGGACATGGCCGACGCCCCGCTTTGCAGGGTGGTCAAGGTGGCCTGGCATGCGCGTTCGTTGCGTGACAACCTCGAGGCGTTTGAGTTGATCGGTCAGCAGCTCAAGCCGACGATCGCGCTCTGCATGGGAGAGAACGGGCTGGCGTCGAGGGTGCTGGCGAAGAAGTTTGGGGCGCTGCTGACGTTTGCCGCGATTGATGAAGAGGACGCCACCGCGCCGGGGCAGCCGACGCTCAGTGAGATCAAGGGGCTTTACCGCTGGGACGCGCTCGACGCCGAGACCCGGGTGTTCGGTGTAATCGGGTTCCCCGTAGGACATTCGATGAGCCCGCCGGTTCACAATGCCGGGTTCGATGCGGCACGGATGAATGGCGTGTACCTGCCGATGCCGATCCCGCCGGAGTATGAGCACTTCAAGGCGACGGTGTCGACCTGGCTCGGTGAACCGTCGCTGCATTTCGGCGGGGCGAGCGTGACGATCCCGCATAAAGAAAACCTGTTGAGGTTCGTAAAAGAGCATGGTTCCCGTGGCGAGATCGAACCGCTGGCGGAGCGTATCGGCGC
>JAJDCT010000223.1 GCA_029260695.1 Phycisphaeraceae bacterium | reverse complement strand
AGGGGGATCGACATCCAGTACCTGCACCGTGAAGACCGGACCGGGTTCAAGGCCGGGGCGCTTCAGGACGCTACCAGCAGCGCGACCGGCGAGTTGATCGCCATCTTCGACGCAGACTTCATCCCCCCCGCCGCTTTCCTTAAGCGCACCGTCCACTACTTCACCGACTCAAGACTCGGGATGGTCCAGACACGATGGTCGCACATCAACCGGGAAGACTCGATCCTGACCCGTGGGCAGGCGATCTTCCTGGACGGGCACTTCGTGATCGAACACACCGCGCGGAACCGTTCGGGGGCGTGGATCAATTTCAACGGCACCGCGGGGTTGTGGCGGCGCGAAGCGATCGAGTCGGCGGGCGGCTGGCAGCACGACACACTCACGGAAGATGTGGACCTGTCGTACCGGGCGCAGCTCGAAGGCTGGCAGTTTTTGTTTCTGCCCTGGGTTCAGTGCCCCGCGGAGTTGCCGCCGGAGATCAACTCATTCAAGAGCCAACAACACCGCTGGACCAAGGGGTCGATCCAGACGGCGATCAAGCTGCTGCCGACGGTCATGCGTGCGGACGTGCCTTGGAAGGTGAAGACCGAGGCGTTCTTCCACCTGACCAGCCCGATGGTGTATCTGTATATCACGCTGTTTGCGGCGTTGTTTTACCCGGCGATCGCGATGAACCTAAAGCCGTTTGGCGAGGGCTCGTGGTTCGCCGTCGCGGCGGGGATGGGCCTGTTTGGCCTGGGCACGGTCTCGGCGACGGTCTTTTACATCGCCAGCCAACGCGCTCAACGGCGCAGCGCTCTGGGCACACTGGTGCAGGTCCCGGTGCTGATGGCGATCGGGATCGGGATCGCGCTGAACAACGCGATCGCCTGCATCGAAGCGCTGCTCGGCCACGAGAGCCCGTTTATCCGTACACCGAAGTACAACACCAACGCCTCGGAAGTCGTTGCCGAGTTGCCGGGCGTGACCGGGCAGGTCGAAGATCCGGCTGAATCGACTCCAGAGGAAAAAATCCGAGGGGGCATCGCGCGTGTCATCCCGATCCCGTCCATGAAACGTTCGGTCTGCCTGCTTGAACTCGGCATGGGCGTCTACATGCTCGCGTGCGTCTGGCTTTCGCTACACGCGCACCACCGGACGATCAGCCTGCCATTCCTGCTGCTGTTTGCGGCGGGTTATCTCTACGTCGGCGGGAGCAGCCTGTGGGTCCACCTCCGTGCCCATCTGGAAAGCCGACGCCCCCTGCCCCAGCCCGCGTAGCCGGGTTTACGCAGGCTGGAGGATTCAATCGCAGTTGTGTGGCTGACCTGCCGATATCATGAGGCAAGGCATGCCAGGCGTTCTACCCCCCGAGATCGAAGTGATTACCACACCGCGCGGTGAGCGGTACGAGATGCCTGCGCGGGACGTGGGGTGCGTGAAGATCGCGTCGATCCCGCTGATGCTGTTCGGGCTGGTGTTCTTTGCAGCCGGGCTTTACACGTCGCTGATCGAAGGCGGTGTGCTGGGTCTGATCGCACAGGATAACGGGGGTGCCGGGGGCGGTAAGCCGTTCGATGTATTCAACGCGCTGTTTGGTGTGCCGTTTGCGTTGATCGGGCTGGGGGTGATGTATCTGGGGGTGATGATCGCCGGGGGCCGAAGCGTGATCGAGCTGCGCGACGACAGGTTGATCGCGACACAGCGCAGCGGCCCGTTTCGCTGGCGGCGGAAGGTCCCGTTAGAAAAGATCCGAAAGTTTCAGGTCAAGTCGTCGAACGTGGATGAGGCGACGGTCGCTGTCGGTGCGGCGCTGAGTGCGCTGAACGTCGTGCTTGCGGCAGACAAGATGTACAACCTGGCGTGGGGTTACCCCAAGACGATGCTGCGGCCATTGGGGGACCGGCTGGCCAAGAAATGCGTGTCTGTGAAGGGCGCAAGGCTTATCGAGGGTGACAACGCCGGCATCGAAGTCGAGGAACGCACACTGGGTCAGGACCGTTTGATCGACGCGCTTAAGGGATCGCCGGGCAACCATCCTGAAGCTGAAAGCGAAATTCCGCTACAGCCGGCGGGCAGCGGCGTGATCCTCGAAACAAATGACGCGGGGCTGACACTGACGGTCCCGCCTGTAGGGATACGCAAGGGAGGCAAGGGGACGTTCGGTTTCGCGATTTTCTGGAACGGATTCATAGCTGTGTTCACGTTCTTCTGGTTCTATGCCGGAGGTTTTAAGATCGGTTGGGAGTTATTGATGATCGTCGGTTTCCTGTCACTGTTCTGGGCGATCGGGATCGGCATAATGATCTCCGCGATCAACGCCGGCCGGCGCCAGGCGATCCTGGATGTGGTCGGGGACACACTGCTGATCACCCGCAAGACCCTGTTCAAGACGAGCCAACAGGAAGTGCGACGCGACAATATCGCATCGATTCGTCGGGACAAGAGCGGGGTCGAGATCAACGACGTGCCGGTCCTGAACCTGCAGGTCAGGCTTCACGAGGGCAAGAAGATTTCACTGTTCAGCCAGCTAACGAATGATGAGTTGCGTTGGATCGCGGCGGTGTTGCGTGAGGCGTTGGGCGTTCCGAGGTAGAAGATTTATTGCCGCAAATCAACGCGAATCAACGCGAATCAGATCAAGGCAATTTTCTATTCGCGTTGATTTGCGTTCATTCGCGGAAAAATGCCTGATCCACCTGCTCGGTGATCGCAGAAAACGATTTTTCATCGATGACCGACTTAGCGCCTTCGTCATCTACGCCATCCTCGGGCCTTAGCGCGACCCAGCTTCGGCAGCCCGAGTACTCTGCGTGGTTCTTGACTGTGTGTGGCTGCGCTAACCGGTAAGCACGGACGGCGACGAGGTACAGCGGGCGGTCGGGCTTGTAGTTGAAACGCATGTCGATCTGTTTGGGCGACCAGCAGTGCAGGGTATCGAGTCGATCGAATGCCTGGCGCGAGGGCACCTGCCAGACAGTGGCCGCCTCGCCCAGACCCCCGAAGGTGATTTCGTGTGGTTCTTCGTCCAGCACCTCAACGCGATCGCGCAGGGTCGGCTTGATCATCCGGGGTTTCTGATGCACATAGGACGGGTACAGGAGGAAGCGCGGGTGCTCCAGCTCGAACACGCCGGGCCCGCCGGTCTCGTGGATGCCGCCCTTGCGTAACAACAACGTCAACTCGCCAGACAACAGCAGGTCGCAGACGATGGACCATTCTTTTAGCGCGGTGTCGAGCATGGTGGGTGGGTCAGGGGACTGGGTGTTAGGGCTGGGGTTTGGTGATTATACGGATCACGATTAAAACTCGTGCCCATCATCATGGCCAATCCCCCGGCAAAGCCGGGGCTGAGGGAAGAACTGCCACCGATGAATTAAGCAGAATCCGTATTAGAGCAGATTCAACTTGGTCGTGGAGTCAGGTCCATGGATCAGGTGGGCTGTTACGCGGGAATCACGCCGCGTGGCCGCGGCGGCTAAACCTTACCCGCCACAGCGGGACTTTAATTGCTGTGGCTAATAGCTAACGGTTAACGGCTTCTTCCTAC
>JAJDCT010000222.1 GCA_029260695.1 Phycisphaeraceae bacterium | reverse complement strand
GATGAGCAACCCCTATTTCTCCTTCGCACTGATCGTGCTGGGCTTTGGCTTCCTGATCTTCGTCCACGAGCTGGGCCACTTCCTGATCGCCAAGATGGTCGGGATCAAGACCACACAGTTCGCGATCGGTTTTGGGAACTCGCTTCTGACCTGGCGCAAGGGCCTGGGCTTCCGCTCCGGGACGACCGAACCGGAGTACGAAAAGCTCCTGGCCGAAGGGGCCGACCCGACGAAGCTCGGTGAGACCGAGTACCGGCTGAACTTCATCCCCCTGGGCGGCTACGTCAAGATGCTTGGGCAGGAAGACATGGACCCCACCGCCCGCAGCGCGGACCCAAGGGCGTTCAACAACAAGTCCGTCTCCGCACGCTTTGCCGTCATCAGCGCCGGCGTCATCATGAACATCATCTTCGGGATGATCTTCTTCGTCATCGCCTTTATGTCAGGCGTCAAGTTTCCGCCGGCTATCGTCGGCAACATCGCCCCGAACTCACCGGCCTCCAGAGCCTACGCGCAAGGACACGATGACGACCCCGCCTATCTGGGCCTGCTGCCCGACGACCACGTCACCCACATTGATGGCGTCGAGATCGGCGACATGATGGATATCAAATACGCCACCATCCTCGCAAGCGAAGACACCGCGCTGAAGATCACCGTCAAGCGTCCCGGCGAGCCGGCTGACCTGACCTACATGGTCACACCCGAAACCAACTTAAGCACCGGCCTCTACGCGATCGGGGTCGATCCTCCGGTAAGCCTTGAGGTCGGCGATGTCGAAAAAGGCAGCGAAGCACACACCGCGGGCATCCGCAAAGACATGCACATCACGGCGGTCAATGGTCAACCGGTCGAGACCTTCTCTCAGTTTCAGGCTGCCGTGACTGCCAACAAGGGGCGAGAAGTATCCATCACCTTCACTGATAAAAAAACCGGCGTAGATACGAACGTCAGCGCCACCACCACGCCACTTCTCACCAGGCAGGTCGATGCCCCAGACAACCTCCTGGGCCTGGTCCCTCCGGTAGAGATCGTTAAAGCCATCAAAAAAGGCCCCTCCGCCAAGGTAGGCTTCGAGCCCGGCGACATCGTTGCATCGATTGAAAACATAAATTGGCCTGACTACCTGGCCTTCAAGAAGGCCATCAAGGATGCAGAACACAAACCGATCACAGTGACCGTGCTGCGCGACGGGCAAGAGGTTAAGATCGGCCCGATCACACCCGACAAAAACAACCACATCGGTGTTGAAATCCGACCCGCCATCAGCACGAACATCATCAGCAGCACCCTCGCCGAATCTCCGGCGAGTCGCTCGAACATCAGCCCTGGCTTCCGGATGACCTCCGTCAATGGTCAGCCTATCACCTCATGGGCAGACCTACAGCAGAGGCTTACCCAGATCGCTTCGGAGGATGGCCCGGGGGATGTCGTCCTTGGATATGAACTGAACATCGCTGGCAACCCCAGCGAGCAGACCACCCTCCCCATGAACGAGCAAAGCGCCAAAGAGCTTGCCGAGGCGGGATGGAGCGCCACACTACCGGAGGGGCTGGACCTGTTGATGCTACAGGTCTCGGTCGTCGGCGACGACCCCATGGAGGCCACGGCGTTGGGCTTTACGAAGACCCACCAATTTATCACACAGACCTACAAAACTCTGACCCGGCTGACCCAGGGCACGGTCCCACCGGACAAGCTTGCCGGCCCGGTCGGGATCGTCCACCAGGGCACGATCATCGCCGAGCGCGGCTGGGAATATCTGCTCTACTTCCTGGGGCTGATCAGCATCAACCTGGCGGTGGTCAACTTCCTGCCGATCCCGATCACCGACGGCGGACAGGCGGTCTTCCTTGCGGCCGAAAAAATCAAGGGCTCGCCGGTCAGCGTGAGGATCCAGACAGCGGCAACACTCGTGGGCCTGGCACTGCTGGCCTGCGTGTTCCTGTATGTAACCTTCAACGACATCTCACGGCTGCTGGGGACATCCTAACCAAGACGTGTTTCATACCCACGCAAGCATCGCAGCGCTAGAGCATTCTCAAACCAAGCGTCGCTTGGGCAAGACCAGCTACAAGACACGGCTCTGACGCGCCTTGACCACGCACAATCAGCCATATAAAAAACCCAGGCACGCGGACTCGCATGCCTGGGTTCTGTTGTCTTGGACGGGCCGTGATATCAAAACGAACGGTGTTTACTGATACCCTGGCGAAACCTGATCGCCTGATGTGGAAAGCGCCAGCTCTGACTCAAGCGCCAGCTCGTTCAATAGGCGTACCCTATCAGTGTTGTTGCGATCGCCCTCTATGGTACGGGCCGAGATCCGGTTGCTCGCCGGGTCGAGGTATAGCATGCGGACACCTCCGCCGCCCAGAGAGTCGGACGCCGCCTGAATCAGATCGACCACAACCAGCCCGACGTTCATGTTAAGCCGTTGGCGGTTGCCTGAATTCAACTTCTTCTCGATGATCTTTCCGATCGGGTCCCCCGGGCGGACATCAAACTCCTCACTGACCCAACGCCCATCATAGACCTGCCAGACTTCCACTCGGGCTGTCTGAGACTGGGCCGAGCCGTTGACCATGAAGAAGTAGTGTTCGCTGTCGACACGGACCGGCTCAGACCAGGGCGAAGCCGCTAGTTCTTGCGGGTCAGGGCCCAGTGCGATCTTATCGTGGTACTCTTTCTGTTGATTTTCTTCGACACGCTTTTGACGGTACAGGGGATTGAGCACCGCGACGACTACACGGTAGCGATAGATCTTGCCGGGCTTGATGGACAGGTCGTGAGCCCAAACCTTGATCTTGCGTGACTCGGGCTCTGCGGCACCGGTTTGATCGATGCCTGCGCCGTATGCGCCGCCTGGCTGACCGTATGCACCGCCGCCGCCGTAGGCACCGGCGTAGCTACTTGGTCGACCGTAACCACCGGCCTGGCTTCCGGGGTGGCCGTAGCCGCCGCCGTAACCACCCGAAGCGGCGTCGTAACCACCGCCACCGTAATCACCGGCATACCCCTGCTTGCTAAGGACGTCTGATTCGACACCCAATAAATCATCTCGCTGCAGCTTGATTTCGATCAATTGCTCTTGGAAGAGATTGATCCGCTCCTCAGGCGTACTGGGGGTATTATCATTCCTGCCTGCAGACTCGCGTCCGGTAGGCCTGCTTCGAGATGGTCGTGCAGCACCAGTTGCCCCGCCACCATAGGCGCCACCGTAGCCGCCGGCACCTGCGTTTCTAGCTGGTGGTGGTCGACGCACTGGATCCGAGTTCGACCGTTCGCCGGACGTCTCACGGGCCTTAAGGACTTGCTCCTGAAGGCGTTGGATCTGCTCTTTGAGCTTGACTATTTTGCTGTTGAGCTTGGAGAGCTTGCGTTGGCCTTCGGCGTCAAGCTCCTGGGCATCTTCGTTCGGCGGGCTCCAGAGGATGTTGCCACGGGTCTGCGGGAAGTCGGGCCTTGCAATCTGCTCCTGGCTGGCGCGCACGAGTTGGATCGCTTCCTTGGATTGCTTGCTGGTAGACGCCTTGAAAGCCAAAGAAGGCTTGAACGCCAACTGACCCGGGATCGGATCGACCATGACCTCGTTGCCCCACTGCCCGGTCACCTCGTCCAGTTCCTGCCTTTGGAGCATGACGCCGGCGATCCCGAGCATGCTGTTCCACCACCTAGGCGGGACACGGGTTTCCTTGTCGCCGGATTGCAGCCGCTCGACCCATTCGTCCATGTCGAAGGTCGCGGCGACGCTGACGTAGGCAAAGTCCTTGGGCTCGCGGTTGCCGATCAGCTTGATCAAGCCCTCCATCTCACGGGTGGGGACGTTGCCGCTGAGTACCGAGTGGCCCTTGCGGGTCAAGATACCCTCGGCGATAGGCGGGTTCGGGATGTTGTAGGTCGGGAGGCCGCCTTCAGCTGGGATGAAATCCTTACTCAACCCCGCCTGCGCCAATGGAGCCAACTCGGGCAAAGAGGTCGGCGTCTCAGCCATCTGCTCTAAGATCGCCTCAGAATATACCGGGATAGGACGGTCCGGCAGCGAGCTCTCTTCGGTTTTCAGGCGCCCATCCAAGCGATTGGCTTTGTTTGCAACCGTATCCTTAATCTCGCCGGCTCCCACGTCTCTTCCACCCATCTCGAACGTGAAAGGGTTACCCATCAGGAACCACCACGCGAGAACCAGCATCAACAGCACCGATGCTGCAAGGACGAGCTTCTCGATGTTCTTCAGGAAAAATCCGGTGTCTTTAGGGTTCATAGTGTCATCCCTTTCAGTCTCGGCTTCGTTGCCGTCGTGTCATTCTCCCGTCGCCGCTGATTATGCCCTGGTTATCAGGGACATGGGTAAGTCAATGCCCACGATCAGTAGGTGGGGTCTTCCGCCTGAACCTCGGCAACAGGCTCGGCGATGCCCAAACGCTCCTGGACCTTGGCGGGCATGAGTTGGCTGGTCCACTCGCGGAGCCAGATCGTCTCGATCAGCATATCGACCTGAACCGCGTCACCTGTGCCGTAGACAAAACCTTCCAGTAGCGCTTCGTATTCGTCGACGTCCTGGATCTGACAGTCCAGCACGGTCATGAAATTAACCTCGCTGATCGCATCGAACAGCTTCGGTAGTTGCTGATAATCGACGACCGCCACTACGCGTGCGTGCCGCACATCGTAGATCACATTGGAAGTCCGGGCGCTGGGCCCGGTGTTGTAGTCAATCGACAGCGGTGAATCGGGACTACCCGAACTCGCCACCACGGCCCCATCCGCACCCGCACCCTGGCTTCGGCCGACCGCATCGTAGCCGCCACCGCCACCCCCATACACATTCGTCCCTGAGCTGCTGCCGGAGCTGGTCTTCACGGTCCCGGGGATCTTCATCCCGCCCAACGTGTCCAGCCCAACGTATCCCGGGATCACGTCGATAGAAATCAGCCGCTTGACCGGGGCATCGATCACGCTGCGGTTGGGCTGATCCACCTGGTTGGCGAGCCCGATCGCCCGCACGATGTCTTGCTGAACCCACAACTCCATGTGGCCTTCCCAGATCTGATTGAGTGATGGCAGGCCCGTCGCCAGGCTCCAGCCACCAACCTGAAAGGGGAACCCGGTGCTCTGGAGGTTTGTGTCCGCGTAGAGGTGAATCTGTCGGGCCCGCTCAACGAGCATCTCCTCGGCACGCTCAGCCTTCTGACCTTCGATCGCCTTACGGTCAGCCTCACTTAAGCCACTTGTACCGCTGGCGCCGGTGTTGCTGCTGTAGGTGCTTGGCCGATACCCCTCTTCCACACGCTGCAACTCGAATTGCAATTCATCCGGGCTCATCGGGCCCGCAGCATTGAGCCTCGGTTTCCCTGGGCTGCCCTCGTCGTATGGCTCGAACATCTCTTCGAACGCGATGCAGTACGCGGTCCGGGTCTCGTGACGCAGGTGGCTGGCCTCCGCCGAGGGAAGCACCCCTGGGACCAGAAGGATGTGACCCTCGCTATTGATCTTGACGAAATGCTCGTTCGTCTTCTCATACTCGCTACTCATCTTCCCGTAGACCTCGCCCAGGTGCTTGAGTGTAGCGGGGTTGATCGTCACATCTGGGATATCCTCCGGGGGCGCATCCACGTCGGCCGGCGGGAACGGCACCGGCACTTTCGAGTAGCTGTCGAGCGTTCTAACCATCTTGTTGACTTCCGACGACGCCTTCTGGGCCGCCTCGCCGCCATG
>JAJDCT010000221.1 GCA_029260695.1 Phycisphaeraceae bacterium | reverse complement strand
CGATGTACCTGGGTTCTGCGAACCTCACCGGCGCGGGGCTTGGTGCGAAGTCGGCCCAGCGGCGGAACTTCGAGATGGGCATCTGGACACACGCATCTACCCTGATCGATTCGGTGCTTGCGGAATTCAACGGGCTGTGGGAGGGCCAGCGGTGCGAGACCTGCCAGCGCAAGGACTTCTGCCCGGTGCCTTTAGAAGAGCCAAAGTTGTGAGGTCGGCTTTTGATCAGCCGCCAGGGCGCGAAGCGACCATGGATGTTAGTGTAATTCAAACAAAATAAAACATTTACAGGGTACGTTCGCGGATAATATCGTGCCCGAACCGGGGGGCTTGATTGTGCTAGGCATCGGTGGTGCCTTGGCGCTCACGCGCAGACGTCAGCGCTGAATCCGCGTTAAAGATTAGCTATATAGGCATCCCTTGTGTGAGAGGTCTCACACAAGGGATGGTATGTCGTCAGTTTGTCACATCGCCATGTTCTTAATCGTGTCGTCGGCGCACCAAGACGGCGGTGCCGAGGGCTATGAGTGTGAGCGTTGTGGGTTCCGGGACGACGGTAAACTCGGCCTCTCCGAAGAAGAACGAGCCGGACAGGTCGTCGTCGTTGGGCGGGAACAGTTGGGAGAGTGCGGTCGCAGAGAAATCTACGAGCAGGTCTGCGGTCGTGCCCTGCGCCTGGAACTGTACCGCCAGACTATCCGTTACGTTTACGGCACCAGGAAGCAGCGGTTGCTGGTCGCTGTCGAGGTCCTGCTGGAAGACTGCTTGTGCAAAGCCGTCGATAGTAAAGTCCAGAGATCCGGACGCGAATTCACCGTCTTCGAAGCTTGCCTCGTGGTCGGTGATGGCCTGGCCCTCGTAATGGTAATTAACCTGGAGTGTGTAGAATTGGCCGATGTTGAGCCCAGAGAGTGTGGCGGCGAGGGTGGTGCCGGCGTTGGCGGTGGATAAGCCAAAGAACCCGTCGATCGGGGGTTCGGAGTCGTTGAGCGTATTCGCGGCCCAGCGGACCTGTAGTGTGTTGCTGAGATCGCCATCGACTGTGACGAAAGCGTCGGAGGAGCTGGTCATCATGCGGTCATTCGCCACGCTGATAGCCGCGTTGCCTAAGTCGAACGTCCCCGCCGGCGCGACGAAGCCGGGGTTCAGCGTGGTGGCCTGATCAGAATCCAGGACGACGATGGTTGTGATAATGTCGTCGGCCTCCGCGCTGGCACCGATCAGGATCGTCGAGTTGGGCAGATCGACGTTCCACTGTTGTGCATTCGCGGATGGGACCACGACACAAACTGTCACGACGGCTGTGCATGTAGCCAAAAAAGTATTGATAAACTTCATCCGCCACCTCCTGTAATAGATAGATATGCTGTGCCAAGAACAGCGCGATGGTAACCCTTTGTGGGCTGAATTTGAAGAGAAATTTATTTCCCGGGGGCAGGGGCGGGGCTGCTCCCTTTTCAGAAATTGTCATGCACGGCGGTAACAGTGGACCGATCAAACCGTATCATTACGACGGCAATTGTTCTATGTAACTATGCCATAATAAGATATGATTGTGCCCCTGGGCGGGGGGCGCGGCATATACTTGACACTCAGTCTCAATTAGAATATTCTCGCTCTGTATTTCTTCACACTGGAGCGTGCGATGTTGTCTGAACATTTACGGATGGGCCGTCTTGTCGGCTGCGTGATCGTGGCGGCTGTGGTTTTGGGTTGTTCTGTTTTCACAACGGCGAGCGCCGAGCAGATCGTGCTTTATTCCGGGCGGAGCAAGGCGTTGGTCGAGCCGATCGTTCAGCGGTTCACCGAGGAGACCGGGATCCAGGTGCGTGTTAAGTATGGGAAGACGGCGCAGCTCGCGGTGGCGTTGCAGGAAGAGGGTGAGCAGAGCCCGGCGGATGTCTTCTGGTCGCAGGACGCGGGGGCGCTCGGGGCGCTTGTTGGCGCGGAGATGTTCGTGCCGTTAAGTGAACAGACGCTGTTGAGCGTGCCGGAGGCTTACCGCGGGGCGGATGGTCTGTGGGTCGCGACTTCGGGGCGTGCGCGTGTTTTGGCGTATTCGTCGGCACGAGTGGTGGACAGCGATCTTCCCGCCAGCGTGTTCGATCTGACGGACCCCAAGTACCGCGGGCGGGTCGGCTGGGCCCCGACGAACGCTTCGTTCCAGGCGTTTGTGACGGCGATGCGCAAGGCGCACGGTCAGGAGGCGACCAAGGCGTGGCTAATTGCGATGATCGGCAATAACGCCCAGGCGTATGCCAAGAACACCGCGATCATCCAGGGGATCGCCGCTGGGGAGGTGGACTACGGGCTGCCGAACCACTACTACCTGCTGCGATTTAAGACGGCGGACAAGGACTACCCTGTTGAGCAGATGGCTTTCAAGGCGGGCGATATCGGGAACCTGGTCAATGTGGCCGGGGCGGGTGTCTTGAAGACCAGTACTCACCAAGAGGCGGCTGAGGCATTGATTGCTTATCTATTATCGCCCAAGGCCCAGCAGTATTTTGCGAGCGAAACGTTCGAGTACCCGGTGGTCGCGGACGTGATCCCGAGCCCCAGGCTTCAGCCCCTGGAATCACTGCGAGGCGAGGCGCCGGCGGTGGATCTGGACACGTTGGAGGACCTTAAGGGCACGCTCGAATTACTCGCCGAGGTCGGGTTGCGATAGCTTCGCCACAGCACACAAGCCGACGCCCGCCTTGGTATCTGGTTGTCCCTGCGCTGGCGTGTGCGGGGGCGGTGATGTTGCCGCTTGGGTATTTGGTCGTTCGCTCCTTGGGGGCGGACGCGGGGCAGGTCGCGCAGGTGGTGTTTCGTCGGCAGAGTTTCATTCAGTTGAGTAACACGCTGTTGCTGTGCGCGGCTGTTGTTGTGGTGACGACGTTGACGGCGTTGCCCGCGGCCTGGCTGACCAGCCGGACCGACCTGCCGATGAAGCGGTTCTTTGCGCTTGCGTTGGTGCTGCCGTTGGCGATCCCGGGGTATTTGATGGCTTATACAGTGCTGTCGCTGGGCGGGGACTACGGGGCGGCTTTCCATGTTACGGGTGTGAGTGTGCCCAGGCTGCGGGGGTTTACGGGGTCGCTGGTGGCGTTGAGTGTTTATAACTTCCCGTACATGCTGCTGAACCTGCGAGCGGGGTTATCTGCGTATGACACTTCTTTGGAAGAGGTCGCGCGGTCGCTTGGGCATCGGCCCAGGCGTGTGTTCTTTTCCGTGGTGCTGCCACAGCTTAAACCCTCGATCCTTGCGGGGGCGCTGTTGGTGAGTCTGCATGTGATCAGTGACTTCGGGGTGGTGAGCCTGATGCGGTACGAGACATTCAGTTACGCGTTGTATCAGGCTTATCAGGGTGCGTACGGGACGCGGGGGGCGGCGCCGATCGCGCTGATCATGATGGCGCTGGCGGGTGTGTTTATCGTGGCGGAACTGATGCTGCTGCGTCGTGTGGTGTTGACCCGTGCGGGTGCGGGGCCGGCGCGGGTGCGTCGGCCGATCCGGTTACGGCGTTGGGCTTTGCCGGCGTTGGTATTCGTTGGGTCGTTGCTGATGGTTGGGGTGGCGCTCCCGGTATTGACGATCGTGTACGGTGCGTGGGGTGTGGATATAGGGGCGCAGTGGGATTCGGTTCGCCGTGCGGTGGTGGATTCGTTGTTGGTGAGCGCCCCTGCGGCGGTGGTGGCGACGGCGTTGGCTTTGCCGATTGCTTACATGGCGAGGCGGTATCCTTCGCGGTGGTCGGCGGGCCTGGAGCGGCTGGGTTTTCTGGGTTACGCGACACCGCCGTTGGCGTTTGCGCTGGGGTTGCTGGTGATTACGCTGCGGGTGGTGCCTGGGTTGTATCAGACCGCGTTCGTGCTGGTGTATGCCTATAGCCTGCATTTTTTAGCGGAGGCGGTCGGGCCGATCCGGGCGGGGTTATTTCAGGCGAACCCCCGGTTGGAGGAGGCCTCGCGGGCGTTGGGTTACGGGCTCTTCTCGACGTTTGCCAGGGTAACGCTACCCTTGCTTCGGCCGGGGCTGGTTGTCAGCCTGTCGCTGGTGTTTCTTTCGTCGATGAAGGAGTTGCCGCTTTCGATGTTGCTTGCGCCGCCTGGATTTGAGACGCTCTCGATGAATATCTGGCAGTACACCGAGGACGCGATGTACGCCAGCGCCGCGCCGTATGCGTTGGTGGTGCTGGGGGTCTCGGGGTTGTTCGTGGGGGTGTTGGTCTTTAACGAGCGGAGGATCACATGAAAGCTCCGCAGTTGTGCGTACACAACCTGACCAAGACGTTCCCCGGCTGCGATTCGCCGGTGATCCGGGACGTTTCGTTTTGCGTGTACCCCGGTGAGGTGCTGACGCTTGTTGGGCCTTCGGGTTGCGGCAAGACGACGACGCTGCGCACGATCATGGGATTCGAGCAGGCGGATCGGGGTGAGGTCAAACACGGCGATGAGGTCTTGCAGGACGGGGTTCATTTCGTACCACCGGAGCGGCGTAAGATCGGGTTCGTCTTCCAGGATTACGCGTTGTTCCCGCACCTGTCGGTTCTGGCGAATGTGATGTTTGGGATACGCGGGGTGCCCAAGGCGCGTAAGCGGGCGATCGCGACCGAGGTGCTTTGGATGATCGGGTTGGCGGGTCTTGAGGATCGGCGGCCACACGATCTGTCCGGCGGGCAGCAGCAGCGTGTGGCGCTGGCGCGCGCGATTGCGCCGGGGTCCCGTATCGTGCTGTTGGATGAGCCGTTTAGCAGCCTGGACCCGGATACACGACATACGATCCGCGGGGAGGTCCGGATGTTGGCGGAGCGTGTGAAGATGGCAGTGGTGCTTGTGACCCACGACCAGGAGGAGGCGCTGTCGACCGCGGATCGGTTGGCGGTGATGCGTGACGGTGTGATCGAGCAGATTGGTCCGCCGGAGTTTGTCTATAACCACCCGGCCAACAGGTTTGTCGCGCAGTTCCTTGGGCGGACGAACCTGATTGAGTGTCAAGCGACGGGTAAGGTGGGGGATACGCCGCTTGGGAAGGTGGAGCTAAGCCGTGAGGCCGAGGGGGTGGTGGTGTTGTCGCTGCGGCCGGAGCACGTCGAGTTGCACCCGCCGATAGAGGGGAGGCCGGTCGGGAAGGTGATCGCCCGGGAATTTAAGGGGCACGACATGACGTACCACGTCAGGCTGGGCTCGGCTGAGTATCTTGTGCAGACCGACGCCCACTGCCGATTCAAAATCGGAGACTCGGTTACGCTTAAGACACGGACGGCGGCAGCGATCGTGGACGACAGTGATTCGGGGCCTGTGAAGAATGTCCGTCTGCCGCTGGCGTGAGTATTTTGTGACGCCCTTAATAAAGAGCTCATGGATATCCTATAGAAGCGCCGAGGGCGGTGTATCCAAGGCTGTGGGTGAGTGTTTGGATCGTTGAGTTAGCGCGAAAAGATTTGCGGCCTCACAGCTTCAATTTCCAGAAGCGGTGGGGGATGCCGTTGTCGTGGAAGCCGTAGCTCTGATAGAGGCTGCGGGCGGCAGGGTTGTCGTCGCGGACTTCGAGCGTGACGGCGCAGCAGCCCAGTGACCGTGCTTTATCCGCGACAGCGTCCAAGAGTCTGCGCCCGACGCCCATGCGTCTTGCCGATGTGACAACGGCGAGGTCGTGGATATTGATCAGGGGCTTAGCGGCGAACGTGGAGAAACCCGTGAAGCAGTTGGCGACACCCACGGCCTGTCCATCGGTGTCGGGGTCGCCCCTATATGCTAAGAAGACATAGGTTGTGGGGTGCGCCTGCAAGCCGGGGATCAGGTGTGCCTTGACGTCGTCTGCCATCGGCTTGCCGCCGCCCATCGGGTCTTGTGCGTAGGCGTCGAGTGTCGCAATGATATCCGCCTGATGGCGCGGTTTATTCAGGTCGGCTTGGATGATTCTGATTGATGGCAAGGAGGCACCTGTGGTTTCTCTTCGTTTAGAAAGCACCCCGCTGGTTGTGGGTGGGTGAGTCTATGATAGCCGACCTATCGGGGCGTCTGATAATCATTTTGTCGGCTTAACCGATAAGCCTTAACACCCGATTGA
>JAJDCT010000220.1 GCA_029260695.1 Phycisphaeraceae bacterium | reverse complement strand
TGACCAGCGCGCGTTGTCCGCCGCCGCCGAGAGCGCCGCTGCCAACCCAAGCGCTGAGGAAGGTTTGTCGGAACCGGTCAGCGCCATCGAGCGGGACGCGTCGATCAGGACATCCAGGTGAGGCGTGACCTCTTCGCGGTGGAGTTTGACGACGAGGCGGTCGGTTCGGCCGTAGACGGACCAGTCGACTCGGCGCAGGTCGTCGCCGGGGGTGTATTCGCGGTAGTCCATGAATTCAACGGAGCTGCCGATGTTCGACCCCAGTTGCTCACCGATCAACCCGGCGGGAGTTCGGCTTGGGCGCAGTAGTGCATAGCCCAAGCCGGCGTGATACCCCGGGGCGATCTGCGTGGACCAGGCCTCAGCCATCGGTCGGTGCCCCCGCATGGGTCGGGGTGACAGCTACCGAAGTTGGGTTCGGCGTGTCGATCGGCGTGTCTTCGCGTAACGGACGGAACGCCATGACCTGTCCGCCAAGCCAGCGGATATTCAGAGAAATCATCACAACGGACCAGACCAAAGAGATAAGTAGCCCGCGCTGTTGGATATCGTTCCACTTGCCACGGCCATCGGCCTCGAAGATCGGGCCCAGCGGGTTCAATGCCAGCCACCAGTCCGCGCGGTCCCATTGGGCAGGGTCCTGCGCAAACGCGATGATCACCGGGACGATGCACCCCATGGCAACCAAGAATAGCGCGATCGCGGCGGTGGACGCGACGGCGGCGGCGTGCTTGAAGAGCCAACGCCGCAACAGCACAGCGGTCAGTGCGTAGGCCAGCAGGTACATCCCGCAGACGGCTATGGCGGCAAGCAATTCGATTTCATCCCCACCCACACCGTGCGTCGCCCAAACCATCCTCATCAACCGGGCGATACCAAATGCGCCCCCAAGCGTCAGGATCATCATCAGAACAGACCAGCAGAGCCCGCCGGCCGCGCCGCTGAACAGGAAAAACGCCGGGGCACGCAGCAGCCAGTTCCTGGGAACAGATCGCTTAAGCCTCGGCCCGATCACGTCACGCTCACTGACCGAAATAATCAGCGAGGAAAGAAACACCGAAGACGCGAAAGCCGCCCAGATCACCAGGACCTCGCTATCCCCGTAGAGATAAGCCAGATAGATAGAAACAGCCAGGCTCACCGCCCAGATCAGGGTCATATACACACGCAACGGGAACGCCCGGTTCGACGGCGGTGGCGAGATCATCGCGACGGTGAGGAAGAAGATCAGCCCCACACCCCCAAGCCAGCAGACCACGAAGGCGAGGATCGGTGCCCAGAATTCCCAGTCACCCATCCTCGAACCGATCCCCCAATTACCCATCTCCCAGACGAGTGTGAAAGCAAGGATCCCAAGCGTCCAAAGGAAAGTAATGCCAAGAAACACGCCCAGCAATGCCTTGAAAATCCACGAGATCGGTACCGCGCCGACCAGGATCGCCATCTGCGTCGCCGCCAAAACAATCAGCAGGTCCAGGCCGATCACAAAAAGAATCGTCGGCGGATCGATCCCCCTCAGCAGATAGGTCACGACCATAAAAGGGGCGCAGGCGCTGAAGATCAGGACCGTCACAACCATCCCCGCCAGGAGCTTGCCCCAGATGATCGAGGACGGTCGTATCGTCGAGACAAACAGCAGGTCCGATGTGGTGCTTGCACGCTCGACAGCCAACCGACCGCCAATCGAAACCGGCACGAAGAGCAGACAGGTCGTCAGCAGCATCCCCTGAAATATCTGAAACAGTTCAGCCCCGTGGTTGCCGGTGACCAGACCGATCGATTCGGTGTTGATGACATACAAGAGCAGCGTCGTCAGCAGGACAACCAGAAGCAGCATCAGTGTCGACACCACGAAGCGAGATTGGATCGCCTGCCGCAGCTCCTTGATAACGATCGGGTTGACCCGGTCGTCGACCCATGACACGACACCGATAAACCCAGACGCCATGCTCATTGAACATCTCCTTTGGTCACGTCCATGAAGAGCTGTTCAAGGTCGGCCTGGACCTGCTTGAACTCGATCAGGCGGAAGCCCTGGCTTAGTAGCTTGGCAACCAATTCGCAGGCGGCGTCTTCATCCCCGACGACCTCGGCTTCGACATGATTCCCCGCAAAACGGGCCTGTTTAACATTGGGCATTTCAAGCAGCGCCCTGTGCAGGCGGTCGTTGTCATCCCGTGTGCGGATCGCGACGTGTTGGTACGGTTCGAGGTCTTCCCGGCCGTGGTTATAGATCTGGGTCATCGTCCCGGCACGAAGCAGTTTGCCTCGCTCGATAATCACGGCACCGTCCGCCATCTCGGCAAGCTCGGTGAGGATGTGCGAGCTGATCAGGATCGCCTTGCCCTGGTCCGCCAACGACCGCAGCAGTTCGCGAAGCTCGACACGCGCGCGGGGGTCAAGGCCGGCGGCCGGCTCGTCCATAATCAACAAAGGCGGGTCGTGGATCAGTGCTCTGGCAAGTGACACCCTCTGCTTCATTCCTTTACTCAGAGCCTTGAGTGTTTTCTCACGGATACCTCTGAGGTTGGTGAAGTCTTCGATCTGGTCGATCATGGTTTTGCGTCGCCTGCCGCGCAGGCCGTAGGCGCGTGCGAAGAAGTCCAGGTAGTCGTGGACCGACAGGTCGCGATGGGTCGGGAGGTTGTCGGGCATGTACCCGATAAGCCGGCGAGCCTTCTCGGGGTAGTGGATGATGTTCAGGCCATCGAACCGGCAGCGCCCCGCGTCGGGCGT
>JAJDCT010000219.1 GCA_029260695.1 Phycisphaeraceae bacterium | reverse complement strand
GGAGATGACGACTGGGAGAAGATGGTGTGCATCGAGACAGCGAACGCCGGCCCAAACGCGGTCACACTCGCCCCCGACGGCGTGCATGAGATGCGCGCGACGATCCGCGTGTCGAATCTTTAACACCACTTGTGATGGAAGCGATCCGCGAGGGGGAACCCATTGCGTTACTTGCGTTCGATGCTGGTAGGTGCGTCTGAGTCGACCTTGTTCTGTGCCGGGGCCTGTTCGCCATCGGTGTCCGGCGTAGGCGGTGGCGGGAACAACTGGTCGGCCATCTGGCCGTAGCCGATGGCCTGGGCGTGCTCGGCGACCGCTGTACGGAATCGCGGATAGGTCGATGTGACCAACGGCAAAGGCGAGTTCCGATAGACCTGAGCCCGTTCGAGCAGGTCGTATTGCGGGGAGTTCATGTACTTGACGTAGGTGTCGCCGAGGAGTTGGCCGAAGCTTTCCCAGCTGATCAGCCTTCCCTGCCCGCTCTGAGAAGTGGGGTTATCGTATCTTTTCTTTTCGATCAGTTTCTGTTCGACGCGTTGGGCTGTCTCCAGGAAGCGCTGGAACTTGTCGTATCGGGCGTGAGCCAGGCCGTCCCGGAAGGCCTTGAACAGCAGCGATTCGATCAGGGGCCGGGCGACCTGGTCGGTCATCTCCCAGTCTCCCCTTAATTCAGAAATAATCAGGTCCTGAATGCTTTGCGTGTATCCGCCGGAGCCGACGTTGTGAGGCTTCTTCCCGTAAAGGTCGCGTAGCTGCTTGTAATAACCCTGCGCCTTATCGATATCGCCGTAGAGGAAGGCGTATAGGACGGCGCGCAGCAGGAAATTCTCGTGGCCCTGCTCAAAGGACTCGGTGTTCCCTCTCCCGGCCCAGCCGATCGTGACCTGACGCTCATTGGCTTCGACCATGGCGTCGCCGTACGAGTCAATGAATCGAGGGTCGGGGACCGAATCGTACCGATTAGTCATGGGGTTGAAGGTGATGGCCCCGGAGTTCATGAGCATCTGCATCGCATGGATGATCTGGCGGTCGGTGTTCAGGACGTCGATCTTGGTTTTGTCCTTGAGTTTACCGGCCTTCTCGACGCCGGTGGCGCCCCAGTAGCAGGCGTGGCTGGCGGCGTGGCGCCAATCCAAAGGCCCAAATTTCTCCATGAGGTTGTACATCCGGCGCGGGTCCATGTGGTAGTCCTCGATGAGGACCTTGGCCTGTATGAACTGGATCAGTTGCGGGAATGTCTGGGCGTACTGCGGGTCTTCCATCATCGTGTAGAGCGGGCCCGAACGCTTGTCCAGGAAAGGCTCTCCGGCCTTGGTGAGCTCCCGCGGGTCGGCGTAGCGTTGGAACATCAGGATGCGGCCGACGTCGCGGAGACACTCCTGATTGGGCTCGTACCCGATCCCTCGAAGACGTGAGACCAATTCTTTTGTCTTGGGGTGGACTTCGTAGAGGTGGGTCAACGGGTCTCGTACATTCGCCGTGTCAAGGGTCTGCCCGAAGTAGAGGTCCGCGGCGTCGGCGATGGGTGCGAAACGCTGAACCGCCACCTCCTTAGTCGCGCCCTCGGTCGGGTTGCCCAGCAGCTCCTGCCACTCCGTGGCGAGCTGGATCTTGTAGTAGGTGTTCATGTCGTCGGTGCGCTGGCCGATCTTGTGGAAGAACGTCCAGCCGAGCTGACGGTAGATCGCGATGTTGTTGGGGTTGTAGACGATGCCCTCGTCCCGGAGGATATTGATCCCCTTCTTGACCCAGTTCCAACGCTCTTCTTGCGTATGCGTCAGCACGGAAATGTTGTAGGCCATGTTCCAGGACTGGAATACCCAAACCTGCCCGAAGCGTGGCTGGAGCGTGGTGATCCAGCCGGCGGTCGTGTTGGCTTCGAAGAGCTTGCCCTCGCTCTTAAGTTTCTCTGCTCGGTACCACAGGAAGTCGGCGGCGATCCCGCGGAACGTACCCAAAGACGCCGCAAGCAGCGCGTACTCCGGGGCATCGCCGAACCTTGACTCTTGGACGATCTGAAGGTCGACGCGTTGTTGGTTGATCGGCGCAACCATGAGCGTCGACCCCAAGACGCACAAGACGGCCGTGACGACGGCGGCGAGTTGGATCCAGCGGTCCCGTGTCATACCGTGACCCTCGCTAATTCCCTGCCCCGGAAGATCAGCCAACCGATCAACCCAACCATCCCGGTCCAGACACCGCCGGACCAGATCACGGCCCGGGTCACCATCTCCACAGGCACGAGCCTGCCATCGGAGACCAACGGCGTGGGGTTGAGCTCGCCAAACGACGGCACGATCAGCATAAAGCCAGACGCGATCAGTTTGATGAGCATCTTAAATAGGTCGTAGTATTCGCCTTCGGAGATATAGCCCAGTGCCCGCGAGATCAGCCAAAGGATCTTGTCGAAGAACGGCAGCGTATCTTTGGGGAATGCGGCGTAGTACTGCAACGACTCGGCGAGGTAGGCGTTGCCCGCCGCCGTGAAGTACACAAGCATGCAGACAAGCGAAGCAACCGGGAAGCTCAGGTACGCCCCGGCCGCCAGCCCGAGCATCGCCAGGAAGATCAGCCTCATCCAGATAACACACAAGGTGCGCAGGAGGTTGTTCTCAAATCCACCGACACGGTAGAGCAGCTCGACGCCGTCCTTGGGGTTGAAGTTCAACACGGGTTGGCGGACGCCCCCGGGGGTCGGGTTGGTGATCTCTATATCCAACCCGCCGCGCTCGTCGATTATCCGAGGGTCGATGTCTATAACGTGGAAATTATTCTCTGCCAGCTTCAGCAGGCCCTGCGCGGTGGTGATCCCGGGCTTGGTGTAGGGGCGACCATTGATCCGCAGCCCCAGAAACACGAAGCCTTCAATCGAACTGCCCGCGAGCTTGGGCTTGAACCGCAGCTGCAACGGCTGGGCGTACTGCGTCGCGTTTTCCAGCCCGCTGAACCGGTACGTCTTGGTCGATTGGTTGGGTATGCTGAACCATTTGAGCATGACTTTCTGAATGAGGTCAGCACGGTCGGCGGGCGAGACCTCGTCGTGCGGGTCGCCCGGCTTGCCGTAGCGCTCGGGGTCCTCGTCGCGGGCCCGTTCCAGCAGGTCGTCGTACATCTGCCGCAACTCGTCGGGGTTCGGTGGCGTTGGCTCGACCCAGTGCCGGGCAACCAGGACCTGGCTCTGCACGGCCAGGCGGTCCGTGTTGTCTTGGGCCGGCTGAGCTTCAAGAAGCATCGTAAACGCGTAGATACCTGAGCCCGCGACCGACAGCAGCAGCAGATTCAGCAGTGAGATACCAAGCCATTTGCCAAGCAGGTACTCCGCGCGGTTCACCGGCTTGGTCAGCGTCAGGAAGATCTGACGCTGGGCCTGCTCTTTGGTGATCGTCCCGATTGACAGGAACAGCGTCATCAGGCTCAGCAGCGCGGAGGTCGCCATCAGTGACCATGTCAGGAACGAGGTGATCCGGTACTTAAGAAAATCATCTTGATCGATGATGAAGGGGAAGACCGCGATCAGGATCGCGACCCCGAGGATGAACACCAACGCGATCTTCATACGGATGGCTTCATCGATCAGGGTGCGAGCTACCCCGAACATCGCGACGCCCGGTGACAGCAGGATGCGGATCAGCCAAAGCCCCGCATAAAAAATCAACGCCATCGCGTAAGTGCCGGCCGTCGCGATGACCATGTCGGTCCACCCCATCGCCCAGAAGACCAACGCCATCAGCTGCACCGTGGCGGTCCCCAACAGGATGACACCGAACCGACGGACCCAAGGCACCTCGCGCCAGACGATCAGGCCGTAGATCACCCAGGCGTTGGAGACGATCCTGCCAAGCGAGCGGACAACCTGCCCCAGCGCGTCCGACCCCTGCGCAACCAATAGCAGGCCTATCCCCTCGGTCAATGCGACCAGGGCGAGCAACACAATCAGCCACATCTTCCAGCTTTTGCGCATAAGTCGTTCTGTCAAGGCCTAACCCTTTTGGGCTTTACGGCCGAGCGTGGTCAGGGTTTGGGTGGGTCCTGTTTGTCTTTCTTCTGGATCAGCGAATCGATCAAGCCGGTGTCGGCTTGCTCCTGAGGCGGGGTAGAGGGCGCCGGTGGCGTCGTCTCAGGCCCGCGTGTCGCCGGGCCGCCGGTCAGCGAACCGATGACCTGTTCATCATGCGATTTGGATGCGTGTTCGGTGAGTTCGACATCAGAAGGGTGCTCCGCATCGGACAGCTTAGAACGTGTGGTGATCAACTGCTCAATCACGGCTTCGCCCTCACCTTCTGGACCCGTTGCGAGGAACCCGGCGATCTTCCCGCCGGACTGCGCACCACTAGTCGCGGCGCCGGCGGCCTGTGCCTCGGCGACGATGTTCAGAAACAGTGTCTCGAGCTTCTGTCGCGGTCGGGTGATGGTGGTATCGCAAACGCCCTGTGATTCCAGAGCCTGGATCACCCGCTCTTCCGCCTGAGGGTCCAACGCGGGGGTGGAGATCATCGTCCGGTCGTGCTGTTCCAACAACTCGTCGATCTGCCCGTGACGACGGACTTTCCCGCCATACATGATCGCGACACGGTCGGTCACATCTTCGACATCCGACAACAGGTGCGAGCACAGCAGGATCGTCTTGCCGCGCTCAGCAAGGCTCATGATGACACGCTTCACATCGGCGGTGGCGATCGGGTCCATCCCGGAGGTCGGCTCGTCGAGGATCAATAGATCGGGGTCATTGATCAGCGCCTGGGCCAGCCCGATCTTCCTCTGCATACCTTTGGAGTATTCACCGATGGGTCTGCGCGCGACGTGCTGGAGACCGACCATTTCCAGGAGCGTATCGATCCGGCCCTTGCGGATACCACGCTTCTGATGGAACAGCCGGGCGTAGTATTCGAGTGTCTCGTAAGCGTTGAGGAACGGGTAGAGGTACGACTCCTCGGGGAGGTAGCCGATGCGTTGCTTGTTTTTGACGTCGCGTGGGTGCCGGCCGAACACGGCGATGCGTCCGTCGGTCGGGTGCAGCAGGCCGAGGATGAGTTTGATCGTCGTGCTCTTGCCCGAACCGTTGGGCCCCAGCAGCCCGAAGACCTCGCCCTTTCGGATATCCAGGTCGATGTCGTTGACTGCTTTGACACGGTTGCGTAGCCAGAAGTCTTTGAAAACCTTGGTCAGCCCGACACACTTGACGGCCATGTCTTGCGACATCGGGGTCTGCGCGGCGTCGGCTTGTTGGGTTGCTGCTTGACTCATAAGGTGACTGCCCTCTTATCGGGTCCGGCGATGAAACGCGGTGCGTCGGTTACGGGTTCGCCCCATACAAGGCGTCCTGCTCCGCCTTTTCGAGCCGGTCTTTCTCTCGTTTACGGCTTAACTCGGGGTCGGTGTTCAGTTCGAGGTAAAGCTGCCCGCCGTTGTTGTAGATCGTCTCAATATCACCGGTGAAGATCACCTCACGCGCCTGCTGCCACTCGCGGCTGGCGAAGAGATCCGGTGCCTCGCGGTACTTGCTCAATAGCGTGCTGAAGCTGTTGGCCTCGGACTTGACACGCTCGACCGTCTCGGTGCGGTAGGTGTTGGCCTCGCTGATAAGCCGCGAAGCCTCCCCACCGATCGCCGATCCACCCCGTTCCGCAGGCATGCGTAGTTGATCGAATGCGGTGTCGATCTGTTGCGACAGGGCCTTGGCAACGTCGACTTCACCCGCGGACTGTGCCAGTTCATAGTCGCGGACCAGCGTGAACAGCTCGTCGTGCGCTTCGCCGGCGGCCTCATTTAAAAGGTTGGTCCGCTGTTGACGCGCGGCGCTGATCTTCTGGCCTCGCTCGCTCTCGGCGTTGGTGACCATGTTGTACGCCGGACGCACAGCCAGCGGCGCCTCGCTGTCGGTCACCACGATGTTGTCGATCTTGATCCCCGCGCCCAACTCGTTCAGCACCGCTTGCATCCGGTCCGCCGCGGCGGATCGGCCGAAGGTGCCTTTGATGAAGTCGTCGGCCCTGACCCGCGCCGCCGCGAAGGCGATCCCCTGTTCAGCCACATTCGTAACCAGGTTGTCCGCCGCGCTCATGTCGTCCGGCTTGGGCATCCCCACGTTCTGCACGAAGTCGATGACGTTGTCGATCGTGTAATACACCTCGAAACGTCCGTGGACGATGCTGGCGTCCCCGGTCAGCAGCGACCCGTCTTTCTCGGGGTTCAAGGGCCCGCCGCGTGGCGGCCCGGCGCTGACGGGGCCTGTCTCGTACCAGAACGCGTCTCGGATCGTCACCGACCGCTGCGTAATGGGAACCTTGACCTTCTCCTCCACGGGGTAGGGCCAGCCGACGTACCAGCCCTGGCTGTAGACCTGCCCGCTGCCCTCGCCGACGATCTTACCGAACTGCAGGCGGACGACTTTCTCCTGAGGCTCGACGGTGAAGATCCCTGTGGACGCATAGAAGATCAGCATCGCCACCATGATGACCTTGAGGATCATGAAGCTGACGCGCATGGCGTCGGCCAACGACTTCTGTGCGGGATCGGCGGGCTCGAACGGCTCGTGATCGTGGTGGTGATCGTGATCGCAGTCGTCGTCGTGCGAGTGGATGAACGGGTTTTTGATCTTCTCGGCCATGAGCTTATTTCTGCTTGGTGTCGCGGATCGG
>JAJDCT010000218.1 GCA_029260695.1 Phycisphaeraceae bacterium | reverse complement strand
TTACCCCCGGGGAACCAGGCATCGGCGTTGCCTAACAAATTAAACCGCATCTTCCCGTAATCGAGCATGTCCCAACCCACGGTCAGGTTCCGAAGCCAGAGCATGATCTCCAGATTAAGCTCGCCGGGCACTTCTTTATGGTCCGGCATGCCAAGCCCCATCTCTTCGGGGTGGTCGACGCCGGTCGCCTGCCGCATCGCCTTTCGCAGCCTGTCCTCGACAGGCCCAATCAACTCCTTAGCCCGTTCAAACAGCGAAAGCGCCTGCATGTGCAGGTCAAAATCGCTCGGCCGAGCCGCACCCACACTGAGCGTATGGACCTTGTCGCGCGTCAGACAAAACAGGTCATTGAACACGATCGGGTGCAGGGGTTTGCATAGCTCCACCAGCTTGGCGGGAGGCTTGTAGAGCATGCCGCCTTTGTCCGACGGGCTGATGATGAACACGCCCATGTCTCTACATGTCGCCTCTTCGATCGCGGGCCAGTTGCGCCGGAAGATGTAGTACCAATGAAGGTTGACGTAATCGAAGCCCTTGCCGGTCTCCGGCTCGCCGTGGCGGATCGCGTCGAGGATCACGTCAAGCGGGCCGTGCGTCGAGAACCCCACGAAGCGTAATTTCCCCTCGCGGCGCAGCTCCTGCGCCACGTCGAAGCACCCACCGGGATTGCAAGCCCACTGAAAACTCTCCTGATCGTTGATCCCGTGCAGACCGAACAGGTCGACATGGTCGAGTTGCAGACGCTCCAACGACTCCAGAAAGTTCTTGCGGAAGACCTCCGGGTCTTTCTCCAGGCCGACCTTGGTCTGCACGATGATCTTGTCGCGCGGTAGCTTCGGGAGGACCAGCCCCAGTTGCCGTTCGCTTGGGCCGTAGCCCCGTGCCGTCTCGATGTGGTTGATCCCAAGCTCCACCGCCCGATGGATCGTTGTTTCAAGGTTGTCCTGAAACCCGTCTGCGATTTCGCTTAGGGGCTTATCTTTCCACCCGTCCTGGTAGCGCATCCCGCCACAACTGAACACGGGCATCTCCAGGCCGGTCCGGCCAAAGCGTCGGCGTAGCATCGGGGTTGTGGCTGAGTCGATGTCGGTTGGTGTCTGAGTCGGCATGGATCGGGGTACTCACGGATCGGGGGATTGTAGGCAACAAGTCAGGGCTGTTGCTGTTGTGCCTCGCGTTCGGCCTTCTCACGCTCTAGGCGCTCAAGCCGTTCAAGGCGCTTCTTACGGCGCTCCCGGCGGGCCTCACGCTCTTCTGCGGTCAGAGGCCTGTCCGCCGTGGGTTTCTCGGGGTTCTGTGGCGTCTGCTGCGCTTCGGGTTGATCCTGCTGTTCGTCGATTTCCTCGGGTGGTGCATCTGTCGACGCATCAGCCGTGCCAGGCGCTTCGCCCTCCGGCTTCTTCTCAGTGAGCAGCTCGTCGAGCAACCCCCCGAGCAGCACACCCGCCTCGCCCCCAATTTTATCACCGATCGCATCGCCGGCCACACCCTTGAGCTGGCCCTGCAAAGCCGCCTTGGCGATCTCGCCGCTGAGCAGCTTGAAATCAAGCGTCGGCTTATCAAACGTCCCGGTCAGCGGAACCACGATCACCTGGTCAGCCGATATCGCGCCCTTGAGCCACTTGATATTGTTTAGCGACGTCCCGGGGATCGTCATCCTCAAGTCCAGTTGCTCATTACTCAGATCCACCTGACCGGAAAAGCCAAGCACCACATCATCGACGCTCATCGTCAGGTCTTCATACGACAGCTTCCCGCCGGCCAGGCTTACAATCACCGGGCTGAACTTGGCGTTCAGCAGGTTATTATCACCCACACCCAACTGCTCAAGGACTTTCTTCAGCACGCCCTCGCCGCGCAGGTCCAATTCGCCAAGCTCTAACCGGATGTCGGCATTCACATCCGCGATGCCCGCATCATGCAGAGGTACGGAGAACCCCTCCTTCTTGAGTGTGACCCCGACCGGTAACTTCGCGGAGACAGCCCCACCCAGGAAGGGGTTGACCTTCTTGAGCATCGTCTGGGACAGCCGTGGCGTGACCCGGAAACTAAGTGGAGCATCGGCCTTGAGCGCCCACCGGCCGGCCTTTTCGTCTGCCCCGCCTTCACCTTCATCGCCGTCTTCCACCAGCAGCTTCATGTCCGCCGAGGCCAATCGGCTTTCGAGCAACAGGTCGATCCCGCCGGACGCGCCTTCTTCGCTGGGTGTGTAATCGCCCGCCGCAGACAGCTTTGCCCTGGGCCCGACCGCAGAAGTCAACTCACCGTCCAAGCCGAACAACGCGTCGATCAGGTCGATCGGGGCCTGACGGATCTGGGTCACGGTCTCGTACGACGCGGAAGCAAACGACAGCTTGCCCTGGTCAAGCGCCAGGCCTTTGACAAGTGTGTTCGATTCGATCGAGCCGGGCTTGGCCTCACCCTCTGGCGGCGTCGGGTAATCGATCTGAGCATTCAATATCAGACGTGTGTCGTCTGCGAGACCCGAACTCTTGATATCAACGAGCAAGTCCTTCAGTGTCGCGGCGCGTTTGCCGGCCTGATCGACAAGGACCTCTTGGCTGCTGAGCTTACCGGTCAACGTCAAGGAATCCGGGTCGAGTTCGTACCCGCCCTCCTCTTTAGACGAGATCTTGGCGGACGCTTGTGTCAGGTCCAGCTTGAACGTGGCCGGCGCCCCCAGCGTGATCTCCGACGCGTCCGTGGACGCCTTGCCTTCACCGGGCTCACCAAACGCCTCCTCGTACGCCCCGACCAGCCCCGGGGTCAGGGTGAACCGAGCATACGACCCGTCGACCAGTGCGGTCTGGATAGCGTTCTTGTCGTATTGAAATGTCCCGATCAACGTGGAATTGAGCCCGGCCTCACCGCCCTCTGTGAGGATGTCCAAATCGAACCCGCCCGCCACGCCTTTGCTGTCCGTGCGGGGCGAGGCGTTGAAGTTCAGCGTGGCGTCGACCGTCGGGCCCAACGATCGCGTCGCCAGGCCGTGCGTCACACCGGGCATCAATTCATCGAGGATCGCGGCGATCGGTGCGTTGGTGATCACCCCGTTGACCTTCGCAGATAGGCCGGCGGTGTTGAGTTGTTGGTTGGCGTCGAGCAGGTCGGCGAGTTCGACATCCACTTCCACCCCGCCGGGCTTGTGGTTGATCCCGCTGGTGGTGTTGAAGCTGGCGGTGAGCAGCTTGCCCAACTCCGTGGTTGTGATATCACCGGTGGTCGAGGTCAGTGTGACTTCGCCGACGCCGTCGATCATCAGGCGGGTGTCTGCGA
>JAJDCT010000217.1 GCA_029260695.1 Phycisphaeraceae bacterium | reverse complement strand
CGCCCCCCTCGCCCACCACCACGACACCCGCCCCCCGCCAAGCAGCAGAGACCACACACCAAGATCAATATTTAAGTTAAATATGGTCTATTGGCCACCGCTAGAAATAGAATTTCCGTCGAAAAATAAAGCCGCTTGCGGTTTCGCGTGCCGGGTGAACAGCTTGCGTAGGGGTATTTTTCAGTGTTGATCTATAATCACTTGAAGACCCATGCCAACTACCTCCCCGCCCATGCCTGGCCGCCGGATCGCCGTGCTCGGGACCAGCGGCTGCGGCAAGACTTTTGTCGCCAAGCGCCTGGCCGAGGTTCTAGAGGTGACGTATATCTGCAACGACTCGATCTACTGGGGGCCAAACTGGACGGAGTCACCTCTCGATCAACGACTCGCCGAATATGACCGGTCGACCCGGGCTCAAGAATGGACGTTCGATGGCAACGTCGATGGGTGGTCGGACAAGGGGCCGGTGATCCTGCAACGAGCCGACACACTCATCTGGCTTGATCTTCCCAGGCTTCAGGTCTTCAGCCAGGTGCTCGGCCGGTCGATCCGACGGGCATGGACCAAAGAACCGATGTGGCACAACAACCGCGAGAGTTGGCGGCAGTCGTTCTTCTCCCGCGAGTCGATCCTGCTCTGGTCCATGCAGACCTACACCCAACGCCGAAAGAAATACGCCGCGCTCTTCGCCGACCCGACCTATTCCCACCTCAACAGGATCCGCCTCGTCTCCCGCAGACAGGTCGATACCTGGCTCGCGTCGTTGGATAAGCCAATCGCCTAGAATCTTCCGCATGGACCTTGTGTACCTCGACAACAATGCCACCACCCAGCCCGCCGACGAAGTCGTCCAGGCTGTCCGCCACGCCCAGGAAGAACTCTGGGCCAACCCATCCAGCGTCCACCGCTTCGGCCAGTTAGCCCGCCAGAAGATCGAGCTGGCACGCGCATCGGTCGCCTCGCTGCTCGGCACACACCCCCGGCAGATCGCCTTTACCTCCGGCGGAACCGAGTCCAACAACCTCGCGATCCACGGCACCCTCGCCAACGCGACCCACGGCACGCTCATCACCAGCCGCATCGAACACTCCGCCATCCGTGAACCCGCCGAAGCCTTTGGAAAAATCGGCAAGACCGTCTGGCTCCCGGTCGGTGGTGGCGGGTTGATCGATCCCCAGGCCGTCACCGACGCGATCCTCGCTAACACCCAGGCCGATGAGAACGCCGCGGACAAGCAGGGGGGTACGCCGGGGGCAATTCCGGGGGCCGGCCCGGTCCTGGTCAGTGTGCAGTGGGCTAACAACGAGACCGGCACGATCCAACCGATCCATGCCATCGCCGACGCCGTGGAAGCAGCACGCAAACAGATCGCCGAGCGCAAGCCCGGCCGATCGCGCATCTACCTGCACGTCGATGCCTCCCAGGCGGTCGGCAAACTCCCTGTTAACTTAGATAAGGTAGCGGTGGACTTGTTGACGTTGTCCGGCCACAAGTTCCACAGCCCCAAAGGGGTCGGGGCCTTGTATGTCCGCCGTGGCCTGCGCCTGCATCGTCAGATCCACGGCGGTCCGCAGGAGCTACAACGCCGTGGCGGCACGGAGAACACGGCTAGCCTGATCGGTCTGGGCGTTGCCGCCGACCTGGCCCGTTCATTCCTCGAGGACCACGATCAACTCGCGCACCTCACCGCGTTGCGCGACCGGTTCGAGTCTGCGCTGCTTGCAGCCGTGCCCGGTTCGGTCATTAACGGGCCAGGCGAAGGGGGGGCACGCCTGTGGAACACCACCAACATCGCTTTCCCCGGCCTGGAAGCCGAGGCGATCCTCATGGGCCTAAGCGAGAAGGGCGTCTGTGCCTCAGCCGGGGCAGCCTGTTCCAGCGGATCGCTGGACCCTTCGCCGGTGCTGCTGGCGATGGGCGTCCCCGAGCCGGTGGCCCACGGGTCGATCCGGCTGTCTTTGGGCAGGGCCACCACACAAGACCATCTGGATTATGCGCTGAAGGTCATCCCAGACGTGGTCCGCCGGCTGGGCCTGGTGATGCCCACCCCCTGAACGCCGCGCTTTACCTGCCGTCCATCCTGACGCACAATAGGGGCTGTCTATTTCGTGGTGATGAGGTGGTCTCTTCATGCAGTCGATGACGTGGACGATGTCCCGGTTGGGCAGCAGGTTCAACCTGCTGTTCGAGCCGTATAAGAACCGTGTGATGCACTCGGCGCTCGGCCGGTTCCTCGATCAACCGCTGGACCTGATGGTCGGCCTGATCGAGCCCGACGGAACGCACCGTGTTTTGCCATTCACCCTCCAAGGGGAGCCGCTCTCCAATCCAGAGCAGTTCGAGCGGATGAACTCCGTCACCTTCCGAGGCTACAGCGAAAAGCACAACCTCCGTTTCGAGTTCAACGTCCACGCCGTGTTCTACCCACAGGACGAACGCCTGTGCATCATGCCCGCGTTCTACCTGGAGATGCGGGTCAACCCCGTGCACCGCATCCGTTGGAGCACTGTCACCAAGCCGCCGCAGAAGGTGAAGCTCTTCATCCGGCTTGGCCGCCCTGACACCACCATCACCGCCACGTCCGACGCCGACAACCAACCCGCGTCGATCGACCTGACCTACTCCAACACACTGACCCCAACCAGTGACGAATACACCCTGCCAGACGGGATCGAGGACGGGCCACACCGGTTCGTCGATGTCAGCGAACGCATCGTCAGCCTCAACCCCGGCTGCGAAGTTACGGACTGCGGGCAAGGCCTCGTATACGAACTGCCCGTCACAGACGCCGGCAGCGGGACCAAGTGGCGGCTGGTGTGGGGCGCTCACGTCGCAGATAAAATCCTTAAGGTCAAACACCACGGCCAGGTTCGCGACGCCGCCTTCCGCTACAACAACGCCTGGGGATGCCTCGACGATGTGATCGAAGAGGCTACCGATACCCGCGACCAACGCCTCGCCCTGTCACGCCGATTCGAGAAACTACTCGAACAGGCACCTATGGATACCGCGCAATCCCACCTGCTGGCCCAGAGCTTCCAGGCCTGGCTCAGCAACACCTTCTGGTGTGATATCCACGAAGACGACGGCAAACACACCGAATGGTTCGGCGCATGGGACGGCACATGCACCTACCTGGGAACCCTCGACGTCGAGTACAACATCGCGCCGCTCTACCTCACCCTCTGGCCAAAGCTCCTGGGGATTCAGTTCGCCCAATGGGCCGAGCAGGAAAAAACACACGCACCATCCAACGGCAGCTTCCTCAGCCACGACCTCGGCGGCGGGGTCAACGCCGTGGGCCAGACCTACCCCCACGACATGGAGGTCGAGGAGAACTGCAACTTCCTGCTGCTTCTCCAGGCCTACACACGATGGACCGGCCGCGACCGCGTAGTCAATAAACTCGCGCCCCTGGTCACCCGCCTCGCCAAGTACCTCATCTGGTCCGACCGCGACGGCTCGGGCTTCCCCTCCGAAGGCGTCGCCAACACCATCGACGACGCCAGCCCCGCCATCCAGTTCGCACGCAAGCAGACCTACCTAGCCGTCAAACGCCTCGCCGCGCTCAAAGCCGCCGCCGACCTGCTCAAACTCACCGACACAAACGCCGACCTCGCCAAGCAATGCGAAGACCTCGCCGACGACAGCCTCAACCAGGTCGAAAGCTCCGCCTGGCTGGGCGACCACTACGCCGTCTGCGTCGACAAGTCCGCCGTCGGCGTCACCGACGCATGGACCGGCAAACCCCTGCCCTACGACACACTCCCCGGCTGGGACGCCTACTCCATCTACACCGGCAACGGCCTGCTCCTGCCATTCATGGTCGGCCGACCCGACCTGCTCAACCCCAAGCACCTGCGACAGGACGTCGCCAGCGCCCAAAGAGAAAACGCCTCTCGCTACGGCTGTGGACACACCTCCGCCGAAACCGACAACGTCTGGATCAGCCAAAATCTCTGGCGCGACACACTCGCCCAATACATCAAGCTCCGGCCACTCTCCGCCCAGTACTACTGGGACATGCAGGTCATGAGCAACACCGGCCCTAACTCCATGGGCTACACCGATACCTACATCAATAACTACGTCACCTTCAACCCCCGCGGCATCGCCGTCATCGGACACCTGCTCGCCGCACCTAGGCTCGTCATCGACCGCAAAGCCCCCGGCGGCGCGTACATCACCGTCGACCCCGACCGCCACAAGCCCCAACGCTGGCCTCTGTTCCCACTCGCCGACTGGCGCGCCGGAAAAATCCCCGTCTGCGTCATCGACCACAAGGGACGCGTCACCATCGAAGGCCAGATCGACCCCGTCATCGTCCACGGCAACTCCCCCGACCCCGACGCCACCCCCAGCGGCACTCAACTCATCGGGTAACACACCCAAACAAAATTTTTTGACGTTGGAATCAACCGGTGATCAAGCGGGTTATCCCAGGGCGCGGTCCCTCTACCCAGACCGTGATACTCCAGACATGCTTTTTAAGGAGCACCCCATGACCCCTTCGACCGGACGCCTGCTATTCCTGACCGCGGCCTCACTTGGAGCACTCACACTCGCCGCCTGCCAACACACCGGCGGGGCCTCCCAAGACCCGGATCAAGCCAACACGCACGTCCAGGCCGCCATGCAGGACTATATTGAATCCCACACCATCGACGGCGTCACTCACTACTACGACGCGGTTGAAGGGCGGATGCTCAACCTCACCTACGACTACCTACACGATGGGGTGAAGAAGAAGGGCCAATACTACGTCAGTTGCGCCGATTTTAAAGACCAGTTTGGGCGGACACTCGATTTGGATTACTTCGTAATCGAAGCCGATGGATCGTACAGGGTGACCCAGGGGCTCCTACACAAGATCGACGGCGAAAAACGGAAATACGACCTGAATGCGCAATGATCTCGTGGTGGCGGTTTAGATCGCTCTTTCTAAGAGCGTGCTTGGCCTGCTATTCGTCGATCCCCAGATCCGCTTTCGTTAATAGGCTGTCAAACCCGTAACCCGCAGCCTCGATATTCTCACGCGCACCCTCTTGCCGGTCGATCACGGCAATGATCTTCACGATCTCCGCACCCATCCCCGTCAGTGTCTGCGCCGCTTCGAGTACCTGGCCGCCGGTGGTGGCGATGTCTTCGAGGATCACGACCTTGTCTCCGGGATTCAGCTCGCCCTCGACCTGCTTGGCCGTGCCGTAGCCCTTCTTCTGGTTGCGGATCAGGATGAAAGGTTTGTCGGCGGCGATCCCCGTCGCACTGACCAGCGGCACCCCGCCCAGCTCCGCACCCGCCAGCCGGTCCACACCGCCGGGCAATGATTCGATCCGCTTGGCAAATCGTTCCGCCAGAGCCTCAAGGATGTCCGGCTGGGTCTGAAACAGATACTTATCGAGGTAATATTTGCTCTTGCGTCCCGAGCGGAGCGTAAATTCCCCCCGCAACAAGGCCGCGTCGGTGATACGCCGGATCAATTGTTCGTCGGTCATGGCGCAAGTCTAAAGTGGAAAGTCTAAAGTGAAAAGTCGGTGAGCCCATTAAAAACTCATCGCAAGCACGCAGATGCACCGTCTGCGGTGCTAATACGGGGTATCCGGCAAGTTTTTCGATGGGTTCAAGTGTCTATACACACGCCCATCCCTCGCTTGCGGTTTAGCGGGCGATCGCAGATCGCCGGGTCTTTAGGTCGTCCATGGCCCAGGGCCCGCCAACCTCACGGTTCGATCGGCGTTTGACTCCGATCCTTGAACGCCACCGCGAACAACAACGCCGAAACCCCCGCCGCCGCCGCCGACCATGCGAACACCGCCAGCGTCCCCGTCCCCGAA